>NZ_JAVJTO010000046.1:0-57417 GCF_040220235.1 Coleofasciculus sp. B1-GNL1-01 | reverse complement strand
GTGAGAGTTATATAAAATTAATGGATTGGCAAGCGACTCAAGCTAAAGAAAGATGGGAAAAAACCGGAAAATTGACAGTAGTCGTTCAAGACCAAGGCTCTATACACATAAGTAAACTCACGAAAAGCCATTATGAGAAATGGGCGGAACTCGGGCTATTGATATTCTTATTGCCCAGTTATTCACCGGAACTAAATCTTATTGAACCGGAGTGGCAAAGAGTCAAAGAAGATGAATTAGCAGCTGCTATGTTTGAGGATGAATATGACTTGATTAAGGCGGTAATAGGGGCAATTGAATGCCGACAAAAAAACCGAGGATTAAAGGTAGAAAGATTTAGATTTCCGTCAAAAATTAAAAACTTAAGTTGATGGGAAATCCGCCTTTTAGACATTAACCGTAAGTTTTCCCATACCGATGTACTAGACTATAGCGCCAAGCCTTATCCCATAGTAAGACAGAGCCTTCCGACCAGGAGGGGAGAATTACCCCTAGACTGGACGCGATCGCACCCCCCTTTCCTCCAGATTGTCTTTCTCCACAACCGATGTCCAACAAGGATTACAAAACTTCATACAGTGCCGTTTTCTTTTGTCCGACTACTTAGTAGGAACGAAGTAACCTTTCCTGCGCTCCTTATCGAGGTCGATTGATAAGGTAGGCAGTCGAGCCAGATGCAACGGATAAGGAGGGATGGTTCAAGAAGCAAAATGCCTAACCCGAAATAACGGGTAATGCCTGAAAAGGGATGGCGTAACTGCCAGGATATGCAGACGTGAACCGCAATGTGTTCTAGCTAGAGTCAGGAGTAGTGATGTATAAGCCTAAATCAGATTCACAACAGAATACTGAGGGATGGAAGGCTATCAATTGGCACACAGCCGAACGGTATGTCTTTAAGTTACAAAAGCGAATCTACGCTGCTTCACGTCGCGGAGATGTCAAGCGAGTTCGTAAACTCCAAAAGACGCTGATGAGGTCTTGGTCTAATAAGGTCTTATCGGTACGACGGGTAACACAAGATAATACTGGCAAGAAAACGGCAGGAGTGGACGGAATAAAATCCCTGTCCCCAGCAGCACGTTCTGAGCTAGCAAGTCAACTCAAATTAACCGGAAAATCCTATCCCACTCGTAGGATATGGATACCAAAACCTGGAAAAGATGAGAAGCGACCATTAGGAATACCCACAATGTACGACCGAGCCTTACAAGCAGTCATCAAGACGGCACTAGAACCGGAGTGGGAAGCGGTATTCGAGCCTAACTCCTACGGTTTTAGACCAGGGAGGTCAAGCCACGATGCAATTAGACAGATTAAGAACTGTCTACACTCAAAGGCGAAGTATGTACTAGATGCTGACATAGCCAAGTGTTTCGATTGCATCAACCATTTAAAGATGCTCTTTCCCCGCTATTGGCTAACATTGCCCTCCACGGATTGGAAGAGCGAATTAGAAAAGAATTTCCCGAAATGTCTCATACCATGAGGGAAACTTGGTTCCATAAAAAGGGAACTAATTTTAAAACACCTAATCTAATTCGATACGCCGACGATTTCGTTGTCCTTCATCAGGATAAGTCCGTTGTCCAAAGATGCCGAGACATAATATCGGAATGGTTAGCTGGCATTGGTCTGGAATTAAAACCTGAAAAGACGAGGCTAACTCATACGCTCCACCGGGAGTTAAGTGAGGATGGATTCGCTGGATTTGACTTTCTAGGTCATCACATCCAGCAATACCCGGCTGGTAAATATCGGAGCAACAGAAACGCTCAAGGTAGGATATTGGGTTTCAATACACTCATCACCCCATCAAAGAAGGCGAGTAAGGCACATCAGGAACAGGTCGGAAGAATCATCAGAAAACACAGGTCTTCACCCCAAGCGGCTCTGATTAAAGACCTTAACCCTGTAATAAGGGGATGGACTTCTTACTTCTCAAACTCCGATGCCCAAACATTTGGAGAACTATCCAAACAAGACCACCTAACATACCTGAAACTTCGTAGATGGGCAAAACGTCGTTGTGGAAACATCAACGATGGTCATACCAAATACTGGACAACCATAAATGGCAACAACTGGGTATTCGCAACCAAGAACAGGGGACGCGAACCCCTGCGGTTACTTTTACATAAGGAATTTAGCAGCAGTAGCACCACTTTTGTAAAGGTTAAAGGCGATAAAAGTCCAGTAGTAATACTCCCCTCGACCCTAACCAGGAAGACGAGTAAAGCGTGGTTTGTATCGTAATAGGAATGGCTCGATTGTAAATGCCGATTTAAATGGCAGTGCCAATATTTTAAGAAAAGTAGCCAGAAAGTTAGGCATTGACCTAAACCGACTGGGTAGACGGTGTTTGACTACCGTAGCGAGAGTTAGATTGTGGGAATTACCACAATCTACTCTGTCAGCAGAATCCCCGCGTATGCGAGACCGGGGAGTGTCAACATGCCTTAATTCGAGACTTCTGCCATTTCAATAACGCGCCCCTCTAAATCCTTGACTAAAAAATTCAACGGTTTTTGAGCGCGAACCTTATACTTGAGGCGTCGCATTTGTACCCGCATCAACACTTGTTCTAAGCAATCATGATCAAAGCAGACATGGCGGTGTCGATTTTTATTCCCATAGCTGGCACCGGAAATGACATGGAGTTGGGTATTTTTTTTAAGCTGATACCAAAGTCCCTCGGTTCCTTGGAGTTGAGTCGCACTCGTGGTTCCGGTATTGGTGGATAGATAGAGGGGATCGATCCCAGTTGCACCTAGGGTTTGCTCATAGTTGTAGTAGTAATGTAAGGGAACTTCCGCTGCGGACAATTCCAGCAAGCCTTCGTAAAACTGCCGTGCCACCTCCAAATCAGACACCATAATGGTATGTACTTTTGGCGCACTGGTGAGAAACATCCACATCGCCACCGCGTAAGCTGCCAAGAGCATAACCATAATGCCTTGGGTGGAAAAAAGGCTATCTAATGGCAGAGACGGTAAAAAAGCACCCAAAGGCAGGAGCGGTAGTCGAAAGGCAATAATATCAACTGATAGAATCATTCTGACAAGCTATGTTGAGTTGATTTAAGTTTGACGAATCGGTTGTCCTGTTACAGGTTTATGATGAATACCATCTGATGTCCTATAGATGTTACTAGATGTTACTAATTTTAGCTAAGCTCAACGCGCTATGCTAATCCTTTGGGGTGTACAAGATACATACTAAGGATGATAGGCGTCAGCAACTCACCGTTAAATCCTTAACCAAAGGGAGAACACCTGCATTGGGGAGGCATCTGCTTGAGCGTTAACGCCGCGCATTCGGAATTCTAGCTAGAACGTAAAGACTGTGCATATTCCACATTTTTCTGAATCCAACCATCCGCTAGTCAAATCCCTGTTTCACTACAGCGATCGCGAACTGGTGACTCTGTTTCAGCGCTATCCGGAACAGGGAAAGTATTTCACGGCGATTTTTTGCCGCTATAGTCCGATTGTCTATACCTTAATTCGTCATTCGGCGCGATCGCCTGTGCAAGCTGACTACCTCTTTGCCCTTACTTGGCGTCATATTTTCTATGAATTGCGGGGAATGGATTTCATCAAAGAGGCGGCGAGTGAGTCCAATACCTTCCAAAGCTGGCTGATTAACATGACAGCCGTCTGCATCAATCAAGCGGAGTTACCCCCAGTGGAGTCTATTCACTATACCCTGCAAGCCGCACCACCGCCATTATGGTGTTACCTGGAGGCGGCATTAGAGCAGTTACCTGCGCTCATGCGGTTAATCATCATCATGGCGTTAACCTTTAAGTGGAGTGAAACCCGCATCGCCGCTTATTTACAAGCCGAAGGCGAAGCGATCGCACCCGCTCAAGTTAGACGTCAACTCCAGCAAGGGTATCAGCTATTAGAGGCAAACTTACCCGATGATATTCGCGAGATTTACTTACAGGAAGCGGCGGATCATGCCGATGGCAAGTCCGAATCCAACGCTGTCCCCGTTTAAACTAAAGTTAGAAATTCTTTATCCCGATCAAAAAATCTCCCGATCATGAACAGAGGATATCTCTCGGTGAAGGTGATTCGTCGCACAGCGATGGCTCTGATTTCTGGGGCGGTACTGCTGGCGAGTAACCCGGCTCAAAGTCAAACCGTCTCCAATGACATGGTGGCTGAGCGCAGTCGAAGCACCGAGGGTTTTGACTTACAAGAGCAATTGACGATTCCCTTGAATAGGAGCCTTCAACGGGAAGCTAGAAATGAGGCGGATGTACTTCTGCGGTTAGGAGGCGAGGCAAAGCGTCAAGAAAATTTGCAAAAAGCGATCGCCTATTGGCAACAGGCGTTGGATCTTTATCAAAAAATTGGCGATTTTGAAGGGCAGGGCTTAGCTTACAATTATATCGGTCTGACTTATGCTGATTTAGGACGCTTTTCCCAAGCCGAAGAGTCTCTGCGCCGTCGGTTAGGGGTTGCTCGTTTCCTCCAAGATTTTCAGGGACAAATTTATGCCTTGAATAACGTCGGTACGGTGCTGCTGCAATCAAACAATCTCGACGCCGCTCAAGAAAGCTTTACTGAAGCCCTAACCATTGCTCGCACGGTGGGCGATCGCGAAGGGGAAGGACTTAGTTTAAGCAACCTGGGTTTAGTCGCCGCTAGTGGGGGTGATTATTTAGAGGCGATTAAACAGTATAAAGCGGCGATAACCTTGCGGCGGCGCTTGGGTGATCCCTTGGGAGAAGCCAATACCCGTAATAATTTAGGCGATGCCTATTTCGCGATCGCCTCCTACAAAGATGCAATTGGCTCCTATCGCTATACCTTACAACTGGCACAAGATAGCCAGGATATTTCCAATCAGTTTCGCGCCCTGCGGGGATTGGCGAAATCCTATAGCATCATTGGTCCAGATTTGCTGGCGATTCGATACCTGAATCAGCATCTCGCCTTAGCCCAAGAACAGGAAAGCTTAAGCAGAGAACTCGTTACACTACGGTTATTTGCCGAATTTTACCTCGCCAGAGGCAATGTAGTGAAAGCGAAGCAATTTTACGAACAAGCGATCGCTCTCGCCAATGCGATCGGCGAAACTCAGCAAGAAGCCTTATTACGGAATGAATTAGCCCAAATCCTTTATGACAGAGGGGATTGAACTTCTATCTTCCTCCTTCTATCTTTCTCAACGCCGAGCAACAAGCTTGGTGTTGAGCATCTACAATAATTTATTTGTTAACTCCCCAGGCCGGATTCGAACCAGCGACCAATCGGTTAACAGCCGACCGCTCTACCACTGAGCTACTGAGGATCATGACTTCAACGCTTGCCACGATTACTAATCTTACCCACTAAAGGGATGATTTGGCAAGTCCTCTGGCAAAATTTTTTTGAGAGCATCCGCTGTTACGCCTTTGGTTTTCCAGCTATACCTGTAATTTCTCGGCATAAAAAATGCTGAAACCCCTTTTGTTAAAGCATTTCAGCTAATACTGTTTCTTGGCTTCATTGCCGATGTGTCAAGCAGCGCGATCGCGTATCTATACTCAATCGAGATCAACTCCCCCTGTTTTGATCGGGGACAAGGCAGAGGACAAAGGCTCCAAGACACGAGGAAACCGTAGTGCGATCGTCTCGCTCGCTAAGTGACAGCGTTAACCCGCCAGGAATTCATACCAAGTTGTGTTCAAAGGTAGCAGATAGAGTAGATGGGGAGATCCAGATATAGTGTTTTCTTGCTCATTCATGAAATCCAATACCAGTTTCTCCTGACACAAAAAACCGACGCATCTCTCTCCTGCTATTGCCTATTGCCTATTGCTTATTGCCTATTGCCTATTCCCTTTTTCCATATAAACTTAATCCAATTGTGCGATAATATTCAATACATCAGGAGGATGGTCAGCTAAAAAATCAGGATTGTATTGGTTTAATACACTGAACGAATTAAATCCCCAAGTTACGGCTATCACCTTCATGTCAATCTTCTTAGCTGCGGAGATATCTCGCGTTTCATCTCCTATATACATAAGAGAGTTAGATTGAAAGTAGTGATATTTAATCAAGTTTATTAAAGCGCGTGATTTACCAAAAATTGAAGGTTCTGAACAAACAAAACTAAAAAAACAGTCTAAACCATGTATTTTCAAGAATTCTCTAACATTCTCTTCGCTGTTTGAAGTTAAGATACCGATAATTTTCCCTTGATTCTTCAACTCCTTTAACAAATCAGGGATTCCAGCAACAGGCTTTAAAAATTCAATATCCTGATGCAATTCTGATTGAATCCGCTTCAGCAAAAAAGGAATCTTGAATAATGGAACTCCTGATTCTTTAATAATCTGGCGAGCGCTTAAATTTCTAACTCTCTCAATATCTGATGGCATTAACGGTTTATATCCAAAGTCGTCCGCTAAACGATTCGCGATCCGGACGATCGCGTTGAAAGTATCCGCTAAAGTGCCATCAAAATCAAAAACAATGACTTTTATACTCATGAGTTGGCTCCGACAATTGACAATAACCGAAATGTCAACAGATGCCTCAAAATTTATCTAGACATCCTGCTGAAACACCAACGTCGGAACATCTCAGTTTCTTGTCCAAGATTTTTCCGAATTCCGTAAGCGTAGGATCTATAGTGCAGGGAAAGATGAAAAACTTGACATGAAAGCATGAAAACCAAGTAAAATCCGGGTTGTAGGGATAAACACTGGGGCAGATAGCCTGATCACTACAGCCACTGGCACTGGCAGAATGACTGTATGATAAACGTTAATGGCTGAAAAACTCAAATGTTTCAGAAATTTACTGAAGTCCTAAATTATATTGCTAGTCATCCAGACAACTTTAGGGAAGCCCTAGGGCAACATCTGCTATTGGTACTCGTGCCACTGACAATCAGCTTAGTGCTGGGTTTACCGTTAGGGCTGCTGAGTGCGCGATCGCGAACCGCCTCAACTGTCTTGATTAATACTGTCAATGGCTTACGAGTTATTCCCAGTTTAGCTATTTTATTTGTTGCCATTCCCTATTTGGGGCTTAGCTTCAAATCGGCGGCGGTAGCGTTGACGCTTTTAGCACTACCACCAATTTTGATCAGCACAGATGTCGCCTTTCGCAATATTGAACCCACTATCATCGAAGCCGCAAAAGGGATGGGGATGTCTCCCCGGCAAATTCTGCAACAAATCGAAATCCCCTTAGTCTTACCCGTGATCATTGCTGGGATTAAAACCGCGACAGTCGAGGTGATTGCCAGTGCGACTCTAGCTGCTTTTATTGGTGCAGGGGGATTGGGCAGTTTTATCGTGTTGGGATTTGCACTTTATGATCAAAGTATTCTATTAGTTGGTGCCATTCCGGTGGCAATATTGGCATTAGTCGCAGAGGTGGGTTTGAGTACTCTACAACGATTAACATCTTTCCACAGGGTGTAAAGCCACCTATTCGGTAAACCCATTCGGAATAGCAGGAAGCGAGATGCTCCCCCTAGCTGATCATAAATTGGAGAAGTACGAGCATCTTGCTCGCTACGGGTTTTAAACAGTACCAATCCCCAATCAACCATCACTCATCAGCTTGATTTTTCGTTGCGGATTAGATAACCACTGTAATCCTAGCAAGATACCATTTAAAGCAAACGCCAAAATCGCCACAGTAATTGCCCCCGCCCAAATTTTATCGTAGCGACTCTGAGAAACCCCATCAAAAAGGAGAATTCCTAATCCTCCCGCCCCAAATTTAGCACCAATTGTGGAGATCGCGATCGCGACAATGGTTGCCAAACGGATTCCGGCTATACCAATGGGTAAAATTAGGGGAACTTGTACCCACCACCAGCGTTGCCAAGCATTCATTCCCATCCCGCGTGCGGCTTCTAAAATTTTCGGATCAATCGATTGTAAAGCGACTAAAAAATTTCGCACCAGAATCACTTGGGTATAGAGAATCATCGCTACTACTACCGATTGACGATTCAAGCCCAAAAGTGGTACAAGCAGAATAATTAGCGCCAAACTGGGTATGGTGTAGAGGATACCCAGAATTCCTAAAATGGGGATATTCAGCCAACGGTAGCGCGTGATCAGTACTGATAAGGGAAGCGCGATCGCCACAGCAATCAGTACGGCTAAACTCGTCATCTGAAGATGTTCGAGCGTTAATTGAATAATATCTTCAGGATTGTTAATAATATAGTTCATCAGGAGTCAGACAAAATTAAAGTGGATGGTTGAGATTAGGGAACAGGGAACACCTCGGCTTCGCTCGGTGTGTAACAGGGAACAGGAAGCAGCAAAGGACTTATGAGTTTGTATAATCTTTAACCAAATTGATGTCCAGGTATTTAGTGCAAAGTTCAATAACTGTTAAATTGGCAGACTACACTAAAGTTATCACTTCAGCCTAAAATGCAATTGGATTCAATGGAAGATAAGCATGTGCCGATTACTGGGCTACCTGGGTTCCCCTGTCCAACTCAATCACCTTTTGTATAAACCTGAACGTTCTCTGGTTGTCCAGAGTTACTTACCCCAGGAGATGACATCGGGGGTTGTCAATGCGGATGGATTGGGCATTGGCTGGTATCACTCCACCCAGGATGTTAATCCATTTACCTACAAAAATACGCTACCCATCTGGAACGATACGAATCTACCGGAATTGAGCCGTTATGTGCAATCCGACTGTGTACTGGCGTATGTTCGTAGTGCGACGCCCGGTCAAGCTTTAGACATGGGAAACTGTCAACCCTTTCGTCGCGATCGCATCTTATTCATTCACAATGGTTTTATCGAACGGTTCCGTCAAACGCTCTATCGACCGATTCGCGATCGCCTGAGTGATGAAATTTACCAGTCAATTCACGGTACGACTGATTCTGAGCATATTTTTGCCCTCCTTGTCAATGAAGTGCAAACGATTCCCGATGCTTCCTTAGAGAAAGCCTTATCCCAAACCCTGATCCAGTTGACAACATTAGCCGAATCCTACCACGTCAACTTTTCTGCCAATGTGATTATCAGTGATGGGCATAGCCTCGCTGCTAGTCGCTACGCATCGGGTAGCAGTGCGCCCACCCTATACTGGGTAAGGGATGAACTCAATTACTCTAACGCTGTCCTCATTGCCTCTGAACCCTTATTTGCGGGGAATTGGCACAGTTGCCCAACCAATAGCCTGCTGGTAGTTAAAAAGGATTTGGACGTTCGCATCAATCAATTCTAAAGAACTGATAATGTTATGGAACTTGCCCCATTCCAGAGGATGCCGAGGCACCGCCGTCTCAATGCCGTTGCAGTTTGTGTTATTCTAATAAATACCTACCATCTCATTTTTCTCAACCCAGCGCTCTCTCACGCTCGGGTTTTCTTAGATATCTAACTAAGTTGAATAGGCATAGCTTGAGTTCTATAGCCTAGCTCTTAAGATTAGTTTGAGATAAGTTTAGGGTATTTTTTTCAGGCTTCACTATCTTTTAACAGGATTGCGGAATTCCGTTAGCTGGAAGGATTCCGGCATTCTCGATACCTGCACTTATCGCCTCATACCCTAGGTTTATTCATTAATCTCACCGTGCCGAAGACAACTCCTGATTAGCTACGCCAATCGGGAAATTGACCCTGAAGACAGGCAGCGATTTCATCGTTCCAGTCGTCTTCTATTTGTGTAATCCACGCCTCAAACTTATCCTCAGTTTTTGAGTTGAACATTTTGTACCGTAGTTTTAACGACAATTTATCTCCGTTCCGAGATTGGTTATGAGAGAGTTGGTAATAAGTCATTATTAATCTTCCGATAATTATTAATTAACGACAAGTCACGGATTTTCTAAACTTCTTTTAACAAATATATTGAATTGTAAAGAAAAGATCTAGGCATTGGGTAACACAACCCAGGTGATGATTGGCGAGAAGATGGGTGATACTGTATGGTCTGGATAAGTAATTTCAATGAAACGTAAGCGTGACTAGACAGAATCCCTTTGGTGAGCGAGGTCACAAATTTCACCTCTGCCTCTCTACCCAATCCATCGGAAACTTTTTTGATCAACTGGATCTACTGAAATGTAAAATCGGTAGATCAGTGGGATGAGATCCTAGAAAGCAGTTAACGGCAGTTAACGGAGTTTTGAACCAAATGGAACAACATCAGAAATCAACGGTTGTAATTACGGGTGCCTCATCAGGGGTGGGTTTGTATGCTGCCAAAGCCCTGGCGCAACGGGGAAACTGGCACGTCGTTATGGCTTGTCGGAATTTAGAGAAAGCCCAAAACGCTGCCCAAGAGGTGGGGATGCCCGAGGACAGCTACACAATTATGCATATCGACTTGGGTAGCTTAGAGAGTGTGCGCCAGTTTGTGACTAAATTCCGCGAAAGCGGCAAATCCTTAGATGCCTTGGTGTGCAACGCTGCCATTTATATGCCCTTACTCAAGGAACCTCTGCGATCGCCAGAAGGTTATGAATTAAGCGTTGCCACAAATCACCTGGGACATTTTCTCTTGTCTCATCTGATGCTAGAGGATTTGAAGCATTCCTCGGCTGAGTCTCCCCGGCTGGTTATTTTAGGAACGGTGACTCACAATCCCGATGAATTGGGTGGGAAGATTCCACCGCGTCCAGATTTAGGGCAACTCAAGGGGTTTGAAGCAGGATTCAAAGAGCCTCACTCGATGATTGATGGCAAAAAGTTTGAACCCGTCAAAGCTTACAAAGACAGCAAAGTCTGTAATGTCCTGACTATGCGAGAACTGCATCGGCGCTATCACGAGTCAACTGGTATCGTCTTCAGTTCGCTGTATCCAGGATGTGTGGCGGATACACCCCTGTTCCGCAATCACTATCCCTTGTTTCAGAAACTCTTTCCCCTGTTCCAGAAACACATCACAGGTGGGTATGTGTCGCAGGAGTTGGCAGGTGAACGGGTTGCTGCTGTCGTTGCCGATCCTGAATATAGCCAATCTGGTGTCTATTGGAGTTGGGGAAACCGACAGAAGAAAAATGGCAAATCCTTTGTGCAAAAGGTTTCTCCCCAAGCCCGCGATGATGAAAAAGGAGAGCGGATGTGGGAGTTGAGTACCAAGTTAGTAGGAGTTGCTTGATGGGAGACTAAGCGGTCACGCATTTAAATTGGGAATAGGTAGCGAGCAAGATGCAAAGCCTGCGGCATGGCTTCGCTAAAGCCTGCGGCATGGCTTCGCTAAACGCCCTACAAGGATTTCGCCATTATTGACATTAAGGTTGAAATACCAAACAGCTTAGGTGTCAACGTTCGTCCCAATTACTCCATATATTCAACAACCCCACGCTACTGACGTGGAGCGTGGGGATTGCAAGACAAATTGCATTTTAAACCGTTGAATACCGCGTAGAGTCTCAGTTTGGTACAGACATCCGGATACTTCCCTAGTCCGGATTACCTCTAAAACCTTTTGTCGGGTTGTTGTTAGAGACGCGCCATGGCGCGTCTGTACAAGACATCTTAACTGAGATGGCGGGAAGGGACTACACACTCTTACTCGGAGGTTTATCACCATGTTGCGAGTACCAGTTTTATCGAAATCGGGTAAGCCATTAATGCCCACAAAACCTAGCCGTGCTAGACGTTGGCTTAAAGAAGGTAAAGCCAAAGTATTGTATAAGTACTTAGAATGTTTTGCTATTCAGCTAACATTTGAAACGGAAGAAAATACTCAGTAGTTACGGGTAGTCAAAGAGTTGTTCAAGCTATTCCCAATTAGTGCCATCCATTATGAATTAGTTATGGCGGATGTAGACAAGACTAGCGGACGTCAATCGGCTCGGTCTGGCGTTGGCTTTTCTCCAGTCATGGTAGGTCAGAGACAAATGCTAACTTGGTTATCTGAGTTAGCCCCTATTATCACCCATAAAGGATGGCAGAGAGATGGTAACGGAACCAGTCAACTTAGGCAATGGTTAGGATTAGCCAAAGACAAAAAGAACAAGGGCCATCAGACGCCTGCAACCCATGCCGTTGACGGTGTAACCTTAGCCGCGTTCGAGTTCATTCAATGGCAGGAATGGCATTCCGATCATGCTAAACATGGTAGCTGGATAGGTGATGTTCAAGTTACCCCCGCGCCGTTTGCGGTAATCCGTAGACCACCCGTTAGTCGTAGACAATTGCATCTATGTGTTCCCTCTAAAGGTGGACTACGGCGTAAGTATGGCGGCACAGTCACCCGTCATGGGTTTAGAAAAGGTGACAAACTTATAGCCGAAAAAGCTGGAAAAACTTACATCGGTTGGTGTTCTGGAGACACCGGTAAACTGGTTTTGGTTAGTGATATTAACTGGAAACGTTTAGGACAATTTAGGGTCAAAAAAGTCCAGTTGTTGCAGCGAAGCACGGGGTTAATTGTCGTGCCGGCAACTGGACCCTTCAAACCTCACCGCATCGAGCGGCGCGGTTTGACCTCTATCCCTCTCCACCCTGCTTCGCTGAGGGTGGAGTCTCACGAGAAATACGATGAGTCGGGGTGATTCATGAATTGCCCCGACTATCTGGAAAAAATCGGTCAGTCTTTAGATATAAAACATTAAGAAATATTAACAATTGTCAACTTCTGACTGTTCTCTATTCCCCGTTTCCTGTTGCTTTGTCCATGTCCTGACGACTTAATCGAAGAAATAATACAGTGTATTACGAAATCGTTGACAATTATTGTATCCTTTTCTACCATAGTTAATATTCCTTCTAAAGAAGGTTACTTGGATGTATTACAGCAAGGGAATTTACTTTTACAAGCAGAAAAAATTCCATTGCTGTGGACGATTGATGTTGACGATATTTAGATAGGGCGCATTTACCCAACAAGCCGTTAGGTTGTTCAAACTTTGTGTTTTTAATCTAGACAAAGTTTTGTAGAACGGCAAAATCTGTTTGAGTGGAGCAATTCGTTGAACAAAATAGCTCGACACGAACAGATAGTGGTAAGTGAAACTTTAGTGATAGCAGATGGATGTTAGGGTGCATTTTCAAATTCAAGTGACGTGTTTGATAAGGGTCTTTATTTAATCAACGCCACTGATAGATAAGAATGCGCGATCGCTTTTAATTCTTGTTCAACAAGAGAGGGCGATCGCTTTTTTTTGTCAAACTACCAGAATTGGAGGTAAAGTTGCGATCGCGTAATTCATGAACTCTGTTGTTAAAACATTACTGTAGGGGCGGGTTTAGGGACTAAAGTCATCTATGCACCGATAACGGAACAACAAAACCCGCCCTTTCTCACCGATAACGGAAATATAGCAACCGCCACAACGGTTAGGACACTAAACTTGCCTCAAAAAAATACACGGCATTCATTTTATGTCCTAATGACCCTAGCGACTGCTATAACCCTAATTAGAGCAGGACATTGTGTTACACAAACAATCCAAAATGATATAACTCCAGTATTCAGCCAACTATACTTTCTACCCATGAGAAAAATTGTTGTCGGCGTGATGGGACCCGGTAAAGGGGCTACCGCCACCGACTTAGAACGAGCTTATGAATTGGGACAACGTATCGCCCAGCAGGGATGGGTACTGCTGACAGGTGGTAGAAATGCTGGAGTAATGAATGCAGCAAGTCAAGGTGCAAAAGCAGCAAATGGCTTAACCGTGGGCATCTTACCCAGCAGCGATACTCAGAATATGTCCGATGCTGTGGATATTGCGATCGCGACAGATATGGGAAGTGGACGAAATAATATTAACGTTCTCTCCAGTGATGTAGTGATTGCTTGTGGTATTGGTGCAGGAACCGCCTCTGAAATCGCTCTTGCCCTCAAGGGTGGTAAACCTGTGGTATTATTGTCCGACCATCACGAAAGTCAACAGTTTTTTACCAGCCTGTCGCCGGAGACAGTTTTTGTAGCAGCCACCCCAGCCGATGCCATTGATATTGTGCAAGCGATTGTCCAGGAAAACCGCTAACTGTCCCCCTTTGACTCAACCGGGCTAGAGGCGCGATCGCGTCTAACCTGTTTCGCCACGGGTAGAATATCCCAAACCTAATCATAGACTTAAGGCGATGGCTACCCCTCACAGAAACAATGCTATTGTTAATAGTTATTACAACAAGCGTTAATCCCTTGATATAGTAATACTTAACCTAAGGAATACATCTAAAGTCTCGGTTCGTTTTAAGCTAGAACACAGTATTTGAGAGGATAGAACACAATATGGCCTACGCACTTCCTGATTTACCTTACGCTTACAACGCGCTGGAGCCTTACATCTCAGCTAAAACGCTAGAGTTTCATCACGACAAGCACCACGCGAAGTACGTCACTAAATTCAACGACATGTCCCAATCCGCTGGTATGGGTGACAAGTCCATCGAGGAAGTCATTAAGGCTAGCTACAATGATTCGTCCAAGTCAGGGCTTTTCAATAATGCTGCCCAAGCTTGGAACCACACCTTCTTCTGGAACTCCATGAAGTCAGGTGGTGGCGGTGCGCCCAGTGGTGCAGTCGCTGACAAAATCAACTCTGATTTAGGCGGCTACGATAAGTTCAAGGAAGAATTCAAGAACGCCGCTACAAGCCAATTTGGTAGTGGCTGGGCGTGGCTAGTCCTCGATAATGGCACGCTCAAAGTAGTTAACACTGCCAATGCTGTCAACCCCATTGCTTTGGGAATGACGCCGTTGTTAACCTGTGATGTGTGGGAACACGCCTACTATCTTGATTATCAAAACAAGCGTCCTGATTTTGTGGAAGCGTTTCTCAACAATCTGATTAACTGGGACTTTGTGAATCAGCAAATGGCTGCCGCTTAAGGATAATCCAGTGAAGTTGTCACGTCAGTAACAGTGACTAGCCCCGCCTGATCTGGATATCAGACGGGGCTTTTGGTAGTTTGAGTCCTTGATGTGCGATCGCGCCTATACAGAAAATGAACAGTAAAGACTTAGCCCAATACATTGAAGCGACAGACGGGATTGCCAAGCCTTGGCTGTTAGTGCAATTGCGTTTACGAAAACTCCAAGAGCGTAAAACAACCATGACACCAGATGCCTATACTCGTGAGCTAGCTGAGATTCATCAGGATTTGATGAATCTGGGTGAGTGGTGGCATGGTATTGAAGCAGAGGTGTTTGGCTAATACTATTCAGATAAACTTTAATTTCCGGTGCCTGTACTTTCCCTACTCCCCCAGCTTCCAGACGCGCCATGGCACGTCTCTAAATTGCTCCCCATCTTCCCCTGCTCCCAAAGCACATCTTTGGCTAATTGCAATCAGGTGATCCGCCTCACACGGGTTGCCTCAAAGCATCACGTTGAGCGAAAAAACGTCATCACAACCTTTTTCGCTATTTTTATTACATTAGAAGTATCGAGTTTGAGAATTTTTCGCTATACCTGTCCTAGGCGTGAAAATCACCGCTTTTGAGCCAAGACGGATTAATGGCAAAGGATAGGATTACTCAACTCTCAGAGAGATTTATCATTATAGTCAACTACTAACTCATAAACTTCGATTGTCCTAACCAGTCCCCTTGAGGTAACCCTCCATGTTTGACACAACCCAAATACTCATCGACAACTTTGTGGATCGGATTCGGGAAGGCTACAGCCGAACTTACGGTGGCTGGAAGTCTGACTACGCTGACATTATCGGCTGGGCGGGCGGCATGGCATTAGAAAATATTGCCAATAGTGACGCTCTCTACCACAATGTTGAACACACCATTTTAGTCACCTTAGTCGGACAGGAAATTCTGCGCGGTAAACATATCCGTGAAGGAGGCATTTCCTGTGAAGACTGGATGCATGCGATTATCTCCTTACTCTGCCATGATATTGGTTACGTTAAAGGAGTCTGCCGACAAGACCGCTTAAGTGAAAACCGCTATGCCACAGGCGTAGATGGGGACAAGGTGAGTTTACCACCAGGGGCGACAGATGCCAGCCTCACCCCCTATCACGTTGATCGCGGTAAGCTGTTTATTGAAGAACGGTTTGGTGGCAATTTACTGATTGACGCTGAAGAAATTAAGCGGAATATTGAACTCACTCGTTTTCCCGTACCCAGTGATCAAGATCACCTAGACACAAGTAACTGTCCCGGTTTAGTAAGGTCTGCCGATTTAATTGGTCAACTCAGTGATCCGCGCTACTTGAAAAAAATTAGTGCCTTGTACTACGAGTTTGAAGAAACGGGTGTGAATAAAGCCTTAGGCTATAGCCATCCAGGGGATTTGCGCCAAAACTATTCCAAGTTTTACTGGAGTGGGGTGTATCCCTACATTAAGGACTCATTGCGCTACTTAGAGTTGACGCTAGAGGGTAAGCAAATTGTGGCGAACCTTTATGCCAATGTGTTTGTGGTTGAACATGAACACCCCTCTCTCCATGCAACCATTAGCGCCGCTTAAAAGACGGTAGGGGTACGACATGTCGTACCCCTGTCGTACCCCTACAAATGGTTCAACGGGAAAGCCTGGGTAAGTCTTGATATCCGAGTGTCTTCGTTACATAAAACCAACGATAAGGTTTCAGGTTTTGACAGCAAGCCCTAATTCGCGATCGCTGTTCGAGTCGCATTCAGGTTCTTTTGTTATAGTTGTGGATATTAGAAATAAATCTATCTCAAGTTAGATGTATGAACCGCGTCCCGGCTTTGACAATGGCTTTATTTCCTATGGAAGAGCCGATAGTAAAGCCTTTGCCATAAAGCTCTATCAACACCTGACTGAGTACGGCTTAAAAATTTGGTTTGACTTTGAAAATATTCCTCTGGGCGTAGATTTTCAAAACCAAATTGATGATGGGATTGAGAAGGCGGATAACTTCCTGTTCATCATTGCTCCCCATTCGATCAACTCCGCCTACTGCCGTAAAGAAATCGAACTGGCAATTAAGTACCACAAGCGGATTATCCCGTTGCTGCACGTCGAACAGATTAGTCGTGATACCTGGCAACAACGGAATCCCCAAGGAACGGATGCTGACTGGGATGCTTACCAAGCAAAGGGACTGCATTCCAGCTTTCCCAATATGCATCCGGCAATTGGCAAAATTAATTGGGTGTATTTTCGTGAGGGAATTGACGACTTTGAGCAGTCGTTCTCCGGATTACTAGAACTATTCGCAAGGCACAAGGATTACGTACATCAGCACACGTATTTCTTAGATAAAGCCCTAGCCTGGGAACGGCAGCACAAGAGATCACAAGATTTACTCATTGGTGAGGAACGAAAGCAAGCCGAAGCATGGCTGAAGGTGCGCTTTAAAGACGAGCAGCCCCCCTGTACTCCCACAGATTTACACTGTGAGTTTATCAGCGAAAGTATCAAAAATGCTTATAACCTGATGACTCAGGTGTTCCTCTCCTATGCCTACGAAAATGAGGCAGTGATGCGGCAGATTCGCACCAGTCTGTGGCGTGCAGGATTTACAGTTTGGACGAATACCGCTGATATTCAAACAGGGGAAACCTTTGAGGCAGCGATTAAGCAGGGTGTAGCCCAAGCAGATAACTTAGTCTATTTGCTCTCACCTGACTCCTTGAACTCCACCTACTGTCAGCAAGAATTAAACTATGCTTTAGCGCTGAATAAGCGGATTATCCCTGTGCTGGTGAGTCCTGTTGAGCCGGAGCAAATCCCGCCAGAATTGCGCTCGTTACATTATATTGATCTGACTGATAATCTACACGAAGAAGATTACCGTCTTGATGAAAGCCAACTGATCAACATACTGGATCACGAGGCAGTATACTACCACGAGCATAAGATTTTCTTAGCTAAGGCGCTCAAGTGGCAGCAGCAGAACCGCAACCCCAGTATTTTACTGCGGGGGTATAATCTGCGCCGTGCTGAAGCTTGGTTGCAGGTGGCGAAAAAGAGGACTCAACATCAGCCAACAGCTTGGCACGAAGAATTTATCACTGAAAGTCTGCGACAGCCGCCGGAAGTGTCCCATGATGTGTTTATTTCCTATTCTGATGCTGACTCAGACTTTGTGCGTAAGCTGAATGATGCGTTGCAGATGCAGGGTAAAACGACGTGGTTTGACCAGGAAAGTATTTCTACCCAAGCGGACTTGCCCCAGGATAGAGCTTCAGGAAGTGACAGCATTGCCTTGCAGCTAGTCATTGATCAGGGTATTGAACGGGTTAAGGGTATTGAACGAGCTAATACAATTGTCGCGGTGATTTCTCTTCCTTTTGTTAACGATGCTGATGTGGCTAAGGAGTTAGCTTATGCCCAGACGCTGAATAAACGAACGGTTGCCATCTTGCATCAAGAAACAGCCACAGCCGAACTTCCCTTGGCTTTAGAGAACGCCCACTGGATTGATTTCCGTAAACACGGCGGTGAATTTTTACCCAATTTTGGCGAATTAATCCGGACGCTAGATAGTGATCCGGACTATACACGCACTCACACTCGGCTGCTGGTGAAGGCGATGGAGTGGACACAAAAGGGACAGGATGATAGCTTTTTGCTGCGAGGGAAAGATTTAGTCGCCTCTAAGCAATGGTTACAGGAATCAGCCGACAAGCAACCGAAGCCCACGGCGCTACAACTAGACTATATTAAAGCTAGCCGAGAACTGCCCTATCGCAAAATTAAGCGGCGTTCGGTGGTGTTGACGAGTGCTTTCGTTTCGGTGCTGGTGGTTGTGGCTCGGTTTTTGGGTGGGATGGAGTCGGCTGAACTGAGAGTCTATGATCAGTTAATGCGGTTACGTCCCAGTGAACCTCAAGATCAGCGTTTTTTAATCGTCGAGGTGGATGCTGCCAGTAGTGAGGCACTCCGGCAAGACATAATTGAGGGGCGTTATCAGCCGGGAATTGGCACAATCCCTGACAAAGCTTTAGATGAGGTTTTAGCTAAGTTATCGGCACATCAACCCCGACTGATTGGCTTAGATTTTTACCGAGATTTTCAGGCACAGCCAGAGTTAGCGAAACGTTTCCGGCAAACGCAGAACCTGATTGCGCTTTGTAAAGCGAGTTATGACGATGAACAGGGCAATCCGAGACCGGGTATTCCTCCCCCCAGTGAAGTTCCGATGGAGCGTATTGGATTTAATGATGCCTCTGAGGATGGTGAGATGATGTTGCGCCGTCACTTGCTCTTGCAGGAACCCGACCCAAGGTTTTGCAACACGCCAGAGGCATTGAACTTAGTTCTGGCTCGTAAGTATCTGGAAGCAGAAGGGATTTCTTATACCTCTCCCCTCAATAGTGAAGGGTACTATGTGCGAGATATGCAGTTTGGCGAGACGGCAATCCCGGAACTTTGGGGAAATGGTAGTCCTTACCTAGGTAGAAATGATCAACTAGAAAGTTATCAAACTTTACTCAATTACCGCGCCCACCAAGGTGACCCCAACAAGTTTGCGCCAACGGTTAGCCTAGAAGATGTTCTCAATGGCAAGGTATCTGCCGCAGACATTCAAGACCGGATTGTGATTATTGGTTACACGGACACGGCAGATATAAGGGCTGACCTTTGGAATACTCCTTACGGTAATATGCCGGGAGTGATGGTGCAAGCTCAGATGGCAAGCCAACTTATCAGTGCGGTATTAGATCAGCGTCCTTTAATTTGGTGGTTACCGCTTTGGGGCGAAACATTGTGGATTTTTGGCTGGTCTACCGTTGGAGGTTTGGTTATCTGGTTCTGTTCTCGCTCGTTGGCGCAAGGGGCTGCTGGTGCTGTGGGTACAGTGGTCGGTTTGTATGGTTTATGCTACCTGATTCTGGTCAGCCAAGGCGTTTGGGTGCCGTTGGTACCGTCGGCGATTGCCATCGTGGTGACTGGAGGCGGTGTGGGTTATCTGACCTATCGGCGGCGACAAGCTTAGACATCAATGCAGAGTTAGGAGTTAATGGAGATGAGCTGGTTATCACGCGATCGCAAAAGCGTCCTGATTTTGACCTTAAGTACAGTGCTGTTCCTGTCGGTGCTACCCTTCGACAATCCCCCAGCCCAGGCGCAATCGGTGGGAGAGCGGATTGTGAATTTGTTTCGCCGGGAGCGCAAACAAGGGAGGGCTTCGGGGCGAGCCCGGGGTACAGCGATGCGGGATGAATTCTGTGTCTCTGTGACTAGCCAGCCGTTAACGGCTCTAGTTTCGGCGGACAATTTGGGGACAACTGTTTCTGCCTATCCTACTCTTTGGTTTTACCTACCTTTGGATCATTCGGAGACGATTACAAAAGCAAGATTCGTGCTATTTGATGAAAATCAACGGCTTGTCCTCGACCAAACGATGGCGTTACCAGATGCGCCGGGGATTGTTAGCGTGAAATTGCCGGAGACTGAACCGCCTTTAGAAGTGGGCAAACGGTACAATTGGTTTTTCCAAGTCCTATGCGATGAGCAGGAACGCTCAAGAAACCCATGGGTTAGTGGTTGGGTGGAACGGGTGGAAGCGAGTTCTGAATTGGTTCGGCAGTTAGAAACTTTACCTGAATCTGAGCAATATCGGGCGTATTTAGACCATGGTATTTCTCAGGAAGCGCTGACGCAGTTAGCTTGGCATCGCTCTGTCCATGCAGAGCCTTGGATGAGTTTGTTGGGCTATTTTAAGCTAGAAGGCGTTGCTGATGCGGCTGTCACTCAACTTAATCCTTTAGCAGAAACAAGCTCGGATTAGTTAACCTGAGTTCGATTTCAGCCGTTCACGATGTCCTAACCTTAGTGGCAACCCCTATAATTTAAGAAGATTTATAAAAAAATAGGGCTTATGACTAAGAGTGACTTAAGGAAAATTGAACTGGCGATCAGTCAGCTTTCGGATGAAGATCTGGTAAAATTTAGGACTTGGTTTGCTGAATTTGATGCAATCAATTGGGATCGGCAATTTGAGACAGATGTTGCGGCGGGTAGGCTCGATGCACTAGCCGACAAAGCCTTACAAGATTTACGAAAAGGAAAATGTACTGATTTGTGAAACACCGCGCCACCCCCGATTTTTGGTATTATTATCGACAGCTACCCGCTGACATCCAAGACCTTGCCGATAGATGTTACAAGCTGCTCAAACAAGATCCTCGATATCCCTCACTACATTTGAAGAAAGTTGGTCGGTTTTGGTCGGTTAGAGTCGGTTTAAACTACAGAGCGATTGCAGTCAAGCAGGATAATGATCTAGTTTGGTTTTGGATCGGAACACACGCGGAATATGACAAGCTATTAGGCTCAAAATAGCGATCACCGAACCTAAGGCTCATCACTCAAAACCAACTGCCCACTAAGACATAGGCAGCCCAGAAGAGGGGGGCTTGGTAGTTGGCATCTTGTAACATCGCCTGCTGCGCTCGTCGTAGGGCTTCGGCGCGAGACACTCCCGGTTGTCCTAAGTGTTGGTAGAAGGCTTCGGTGAAGGTAACACTGGAGAGATCATCCAAACTCCAGAGAGACGCGATCGCACTTTTTGTTCCTGCCTGAATCGCGGCTCCGGCAATTCCCAGTACGGCTCGATTGCTGCCTGTGGCGGTGCGGCAGGCACTGAGCAGGAGGAGTTCAATCCCTTGGGTTGTGGTGGACTGTTGGCGGCGAAATAATTGGCTGAATTGGTTTAAGAGGATCTTCGTGTCAGCGGCGAGAATAAAGGTGTCTTCTGGTTTGTCGCCAAATTGACCGTGAGTGGCTAGGTGTACGATGTCGAAATGAGAGCGCTCTAGGCGTTGTTCTAATGCGGTTTCGGTGAAATCTTCGTCTCGGATGAAGGTAACGGGAATGCCTGCGGCTTTGATTTTGTCTAACTCGGGATTGGCATTGACTAACGTGGCGAAGTTACCCACCTGTGGCGGCGGTTCAGTTAGACTGGCGGCGAGTACATCCATCCGGTTTCGCTCTAGCCGATGGGAATCCCGCACTTCTAGCCCCATTAATAGGGCAGTGGCATAGGTTTGAACCAGATATTTTTCCCCGTCGTAAAGCGCTGCCATGGGAATGTTCCGCAGGGGTTCATCCAGGACAAAAATTAGGGTTTTAATCCCATGGCGTTCCAGGTAAGGGCGTGCTGGTTTGATTAACCAGTTGTAGAGGGTTTGCCCATCCTCTTTGATAGCTGGGTGGGTGAAAGGATCTTGGAGATTGCTGCGGAATCGTTTTACAGTGGTTTCCACCTTTTTCCGGGATAAGTCAAAGTCAGGGGAGCGATAATGAATCAGATTGGCTTCGTCCGGTAACTTGAGGATGACTTCGATGCGGTCTTCCAGTACAATCGGGTAAATAATGGCAGCCGTTGGGTCTTTTTCATCGACTACTTGGTCAACTTGTACCGTTGAATCCAAACAGGCGGATTGAAAGAAGTTTTCTAGTTCTGCCACCTGTAATGTCTCCATCACCTCACGGGCTTGTTTCAGGTTATCTTGGCTAGGTTCGCTGGTTCCGGACAGGAGTAAGTCTACGAGATCCCGATAGACGGGTTCAACTTCGTCTCGGAACGTAAATTTGATATCGGGGTTGGCAGCAACCAAGTCTCCTCGCAGGAGTTTCAGGGTTTTATAGGCGCTGGTGTAGGCGTTGGTGGCGGCTTGGAGTTGATGCTGTGCTTTTAAGAGTCGTCCCAGTTGCCACTGCCAGTGATAGGCGACTTCTGGGGTGTTTTTTGCCTGTGCCAAGGCTTGTCGGGTGAGGGTTTCGGCGTCCTGCCATTGTTGAGCGGTTTCGTAGAGGTGTCCCAGGTAGCCGAGGGCATAGGATTCGGCTACGGTGTCGTTGAGATATTGTGCCTGCTGTTGGGCGTGGGCGAGAATCTGGGCGATTTCTTGGGCAGATAGGGTGGATTTCAGTTGGGTTTGATGGTGGGTGAGGGTTTGGGCAAAGTGGATTTGGGCATAGATGGCGGGGCGAGTGGTGGGTAGGTTTTGGGCGAGTTCCTGGAGTTGGGGGATTAAGGTAGTGGCGGGTTGCCTTTGGTTGGTTTCCAGGAGTAGGTCGAGTTGATTGACAGATGCTTCAAATTGTGCATTGGGGGAAATGGCGCTGGCGGCGGCTTGTTGATAGTAGTCGATGGCTTGCTCATTCTGGTCTTGGGAACGAGCGGTGTTGCCTAAGCCGAGTAAGGCGGCGCTGATATCGGCGGGGGAGTTGAGGGTGCGGGCGATATCCAGGCTTTTCTGGAGTGTTTCTTGGGCGTCTTGGGGATGTCCGAGGGAGCGGTGTAGGTTGCCTAAGTTGGCGTAAGTGGCGGCTTTGAGAGGATTGTTGGGTTGGGTTGGTAAGGTGGTTTCGAGTTGCACTAGGGTGTTGCGGGCGCGACGGTATAGCCCTAAGGCTCGCAGGGCGAGGGCTTGGTTAATTTGGCTGCGAATGATGCCCGGTTCGTCGGGGATTTGGCGGTAGAGTTGGCTGGCGTGCTGCCAGGTTTTCAGGGCGGCTTCGGGTTGTCCTTGAGCCAGTTGCAGGGTGCCTTGGGTGTTGAAGGCTTGTGCCTGAACCCGGAGATGTTCTGGGGTATTGGCGGGGAGGGTGTCTAGGAGGGCGAAGCTTTGAGCCATGGCGTGATTGGCTTGATTCCATTCTGCCAATTCCTGATAGGCGAGTGCCAGGTTGCTGAATGTCATTGCCTGGTTGAGGGGTTCTCCTTGAGTTTGGTAGGCATTAGCGGCTTGTTGCCAAGCGTCTAGGGCGGCGGCAAATTGTCCAGCTTGATAGTAGGTTTTGCCTTGTTGGAAGAGGGTGAGGGCGTTGTTGGAGGTAGGGAAGGGGGGAGGATTCAAAGCCTCTCTCCTTGCAGGAGAGAGGTTTTCCAGATCCCGTGAGTCAAGGGAACGAGGGGGGTTGGGGGGAATCAGGGATGCTGGGGGAGAGGTTAAATGAGTTGTATTGGGTGTCAGTGTGTCTGTCTGGGGGACAATGGCGGTAGCGGGTGTCCAGTCTAGGTAGAATCTCAGCAGGGTGAGACTGAGACCCATGCCAACGTAGCACAGGAGTTTGTGCAGTTTTGGGCGGCGGGTTGGTTTGAATTTGGACATTTTATATCAAGTTGCCTTCCATCGAACAGGAGACGTTTCACCGTTGAACGGTAACGGTAAGGCGTTCGCGTTGAGCAGCAAACCAAAGACAAGCGAGGATGTCGGTTTGAGTCAGATAGGGAAAGTCTTCTAGAATTTCCTCTTGACTCATGTCGGATGCGAGGTATTCTAAAATATCGTAGACGGTGATTCGCATCCCTCGAATGCAGGGCTTACCGCCACGTTTTCCCGATTCTAAGGTGATGATGTCTTGGTAATTCATGGGTTTTGTCGGGTTTTGCAGGTTGGTTGGCGTCTATTCTAACTGCCTATCCTGTAGAGACGCGCCATGGCGCGTCTCTACATTAGCGCCCTCCCTGACAGGATACTTGAGGTTGCCATGCTCCCTGGGAATTGGCGGTTGGGACATTGGCGACGAGGGTAATGTTACCTTGTTCGTCAATAATCCAGCCTTGGGCTTCTACGATGGGTTTGGGGGAAGCGGGGGGAGTTGGGGTTGGGGTTGGCTGGGTGGCGGTGTTATTGATGGGTGTGCCTAAGTCGGCTAGCGGTTGTTCTGGGGTGAGAATATCGGTGGGGCTAGGGGGGAGTCCGTCGCGTCCAGTTACGGTAAATTCATTCTTACCGCTTCCGGTTGGGGAGCAGGTTTGGTCGAGTTGGGGGGCGGCGGTGTCGGTGGGGAGTTCGATTAGTTCCTGGCTGGGGTCGGTGGTAAGAGCTTGGATGTTAATGTTTCCTTGAGGACCCGATTCAGAACTAGCGCTAATGTCGTTAGTGCGATTGTTACGAAGAGTTTCCACAGAAAGCCGTTCTCGCCGCAGATTGAAACCAAATACACGATTGGCTTGGATGTTGATTTGTCCCCCACTTCCCTGAAAGGCGTTGGCTATGATGTCGCTATTTTCGGAAGGAACAGCAACAATAAATCCAGCATTAATATTAATGTTGCCGCCATCGCCGTTATTACCTGCTGTGGCAGATATCAGGCTGTTGTTACGCATCAACAATACATCGTTTACCTGTAGGTTAATGTTGCCACCTGTACCTGATTTGGAGCGAGCGTTAAGTTCTCCCTGGTTGTCGAGCAAGACTTGGTTGGCGGTAATTTCTATACTTCCTGCCTGTCCTGTTCCTTGAGACTGAGCAAATAGACCACTGTTTGGGCTTTGATTAGGATTAACATTGCGATTGTCGAGCGATAGCTGGAGTGTATAGCTATCCCCTGCCTTTAGAGGCTCACCTTCGATGGTGCGATTGTTAGCTTCCGAATTGAATCTGCCAACACCGAGGATGTAGGTAGCAGGCGTTGCAAACGTATAACTGATATACGATTCAAGCCCACTGCTACTGCCACCTCCACCCGATGAGGTTAAAGAATCATCATTTTCTGCTAGCAAATTTCTTGACTCGTCGAAGAGGAACAGTTCAGTATCAACGCTAGTGTTGTCAATATCGAAAATCCCCCGACTCCCTGGTGTTTTAACTTCAAGGGAGTAGTAGTCGAAGGTGCCGTCACCAGTGCCAGAGATAGAGATGTGGGGAATATCCTTAGAGAATTCAATGTCATCATTATCTTGCAGCGAGAAGTTGTCCAATGGGATAACTTGGGCTTTATCAATTGAATCATTACCCTCTTGTTCGCCAACCGTACCGCGACCTTTTGCGGTTATATTGTCGCCAATCTCCTTAAAGTTAGGATTACTGCCGGAGAGGAGGACGCTTTGAGCGGCATTAACCGTAATATTACCAGCGTCTCCACTGCTGAAGGCAGAGGTGATGAGTTGTCCGCCATTCATCACTTCCAGTTGATTGACATTAACGGTTATACTGCCACCAGTAGATATGCTGTTCGTTCGAGAACTTAAGAAGCCCCCGTTAGATACGCGCAAGATATCCAACGGATCGTTTGGCAGTCCCCTAACGGAAATACTACCGCCCTCACCGCTATTTGCAGTTTCAGTAGAGGTTAACAATCCGCTCGATAGTCCAAATTGACTCGTGCCGGAGATTTCCACCTTATCTGAGGCACTGATTTGGATATCGCCAGCATTTCCTTGTCCGCGAGTTTGCGCTTCGAGTCGAGAACCTCCTGTCAGTGAAACCGCTCCTGCTGTAATGTTGATGCTGCCACCAGACCCAGTTGCGCCTAATTCTACAGTGGTGCTAATGTTGCTGCTGTTCGCGATCGCAACGGAACCGCTTATTGCCCTTATAGTTACGCTGCCTCCTTTTCCCTGACCGAAAGTACTAGCATTGATTTGAGCGTTATCAGTTAAGTTAACTGACTCAGTGTTAGCGGTAATGTCTATGTTACCGCCAACGCCAGAACCGTTATTTATAGCTTCTATAGAAGCCTTATCGCTTAAAGAGACTGACCCAGCTTCAATCCGAATATTGTCACCATCACCACTTGCCCCTTTTTGCACAGATGTTGAAATTCGGCTGTTCTCTAAAGAAACGGAACCCCCGTTCAGTGCTTGCACTACAACGCTTCCAGCATTTCCGCTACCATTGGTTTGAGCTTCTAAGGTGGCTCCCTCTGTTAAGCGGACAGAGTTACCTGCTGCGATCGCAATATTACCACCGTTGCCTACTCTACGCGACGAAGAAGCGGAAATGCTACTCCCCTTAAGCAAGACAGAACCCGCTGCATTAATGGTAATATTTCCAGCATTCCCACCGCTAGTGTTGTCGTCGTCAATATCGAAAATCCCTCGACTCCCTGGTGTTTTAACTTCAAAGGAGTAGTAGTCAAACGTATTATCTCCAGTACCATCAATGGATACATGGGGAATTGTATCAGATGACTCAACATTTGGATTCTCTTGGAGTAAAAAGGATGAATCTAGTTTCTGTGCTTCTTGGATAGAGTTATTTGGCTCACTTTCTGTTAAACTGCCGCCTGAACCTTGAGCATGATTTTCAATCGAAACCTGGAGAGTATACTTTGAATTTCCTGTGAGTGGAGTACCTGATATTGGCATTTCTCCCCCTTGCGTGCCCTCTGATGGAAATTGTCCCACTCCAATAATATATTCTCCATTTTGATTGAAGGTGTAATCAATATAAGAGTCTAAACCGCTAGTGCTTCCCCCTTCACCTAATGCCGTCGAAGAATCATCATTTTCCGTCAGTAAGTTACCCTTGCTGTCGAATAGGAAAAGTTCACTATCAAGGGCGTTATCGATAGATTCCTCTATAGAGGAATCTATCGATTTGTTGAGTGTAATATCGCCGCGAGAGTCGATCCATATTGAGCCGCTATTCCCTGAAGAACTACTGGTACTAATTGAATCAACGGTAATATTTCCAGGTAAGGTATTGGGGTTGTACTGATTAGTTAATAAGACGAGACCATCGGACTCGTTGATATTAATATTGCCAATGTTAATATCCGCGCTTGTCCCAGTTCCGTTAATACCTGGAGGATTATTAACGTTAACATTGTCAGGATTTCCAGGAGTCCCAAACGCAATTGTTCCCGCGCGAATATCCAGCGTCGGTTCATTCTTACCATCAACTTCCACAGTTGTCCCATCAGAGAGAGTAACTGTCTCTACAATTCCATTCTCAGCGTCCACATCATTAATCGTGATATTATCTTCAACCGTGACGCTACCACCCGCAAAAATATGTAAGGAAGCCCCCTCATAACTATCAAAACTAACATCCCCACTCGCCCGAATCACCGGATCATTAGGACTTGACAAATTCCCCAGACTACTATCCAACTGCTCAATCCGAAAACTCCCCCCACTCCAGTAATGAGCATCGCCACCTACAGGATTAGCGGAACGCAGCACCATATCCCCACCGGAAAACAACCCACTATCGGGATGATTCAAGGCAAAAATATCAACTGTCTCATTCCCCTGCACAATCAATTCACCACTCGCCTTAGCAATGAACGGATTACTCACACTATCTCGAATCTCTACCGTATCCGTTGCCAACAGGGTTAAATCCCTCCCCGCTTCTAGCTGACCCGATAACCTGAGACGATTCCCGACTAAAGTAAGATCTTGCCCTACCCTTAAATTTCCCTGATTAATAATCTCAGCTTGAGGCTGACTCGCTCCATACTGCAACCCCGGAGTAACATTCATCGTCAACAACGGCGGCGCTTCGGGATTCGTCGCACTAAAACTACTCCCATCCGAGAAATTAAACCCATTTCCCGTCGAAGCCACAAACGAACCCGCCACATCCAGCCGCGCATTCGGTCCAAACACAATCCCATTGGGATTAACTAAAAATAAATTCGCATTTCCCAATACCCCCAACGTTCCGAAAATATCCGAACCATTCCCCCCTGTCACCCGGCTCAGGATAGTCTCAATCCCGCCAGGATTAGCAAAATAAACCTGTTGTCCGTCTAATACGTTAAACTCAGTAAAGCTGTGGAACAAATTGACCCCTCGCGCTGCTCCACCCTCAATCCGATCAAACTCTACACTTTCGATAAAGCGAGATCCTTCACTCCCCAAGGTAGCATCTGGGATAATCTGAGCCGACACTGGGTTGAAAAAGATACCAACGCCCAGCTTAATCACTAACCCACTAACCAAACACAACCGCATACTCATCATATTTACGTTCATCAGAGCCATAAACTTACTTATTAGTAAACAATCAACCTATCTGTTCTGTAGTGATAGAACTGGATAATTGAGGCTATCAGCATCCGCCTCAAATCGGTATGGCACTCCTGATGATCCTGAACTTGTCTGCATTAACGCCGTGAATGTATTAGGTTATAAACATTTAGTAGGTATCCATGCACCCGTTGTTCTTAATTTTTCCTTCTTGCTGTCCCCAAGCAGCTAACTTGGGTGTGAAATTTTCCTCGCTTTCAACTCATTATAATCATTCTTTTCCAGATATAGGGACATTCCCGATTTCCATGGGTAGAGACGCGCCATGCCGTCTCTCTACATCAATGATCTGTCTAACCGCCTTGGCGGTTGCTATACCCTGGAACCATGACGCTGTACCCAGGAACCATACTGGGGCGCAAGCCTTGCATACTGGGGCGCACGTCGGTGCGCCCCTACGGTGATCACCGTTCATTGATCTAATACCTCTAGTACCGCCTTGGGTGATAATTTATCTTTAAACCAAATAATTTGAGCAGGTACACGTTCAAGCTTAACCCCAGCTTTATCCAAATTGAGTCGCTCAGAAATTGCCAAAATTAAATTATCACAAGCCGCCCGCCGAACTTGAGAAAATTTCTTTTGCAGATAGTCGGGACGCCAAAACCCAACAATTTCTAATAACATATCTCGCCCATCGGGATGCACCAACCGAAAATCCGGAATCATCACACCCCCCGGAATCGGAACCAAATCTACTTCTCGTTCCAGTATCCACTCTGTTTTCAGCGAGTCCCAACGGTTGGCAAAGGATGCCTCAATCATACTGTCGTAAGGCTTACCAGGGGGATAATGAGTCACCAACCCACACTTATCATTGAGGCAAAATCGTCCAGTTTTCCACGTTCCCGTGTAGGGATCACGCATCTGTAACGTGGCTTTGAGACTCCAACGGGTAACATGGAGTAGAGCCGGAATTAGTTTCGCGATCGCGAGTCCATAGCGGGTACTGGTTTTAAATAAACTGGCAGGTCCATCTATAGTAATCGTAAACCCGTGATCGGCATCGCCTTCGATATAGGTCATTAAGCCAAATAACTTTAAATAACGAAACAGTAATTTATATTCCCCCGGTACATTCCGATGAGCATTGAGAATCATCTCAGAGGCTTTGTAGAAAATCCCTTGGACTTGAGATAAGTTGTAACGATGCAGCAAGGCTTCCGGCGCGGGATCATCAAACTGGGTGAGAATCCGATTTTCCGGCAAATCCGCATAAAGCCCCGTGCGAATTTGCGACGGTAGCACCTCTTGGTGTAATTCTTGAGTAAGCGTACTACTGAGGGTTTCTAGCGTAGCTTCCGTAGCAGCGCGACAGGGGAGGGATTGAGCAGATAGGGTAAAAACCCGTTGTCGCAGTTCTTTCGGTTCTAGGGGACTAACAATTTCAAAGGTGCTGAAATTATTTTTGAGCAGATGTGCTAGTCCCCGTTTAAGGCGATAATCAGGACTATCTCCTTCTAATTCAGAAAGCTGGCTATTGAGTTCACCTTGGGTATGACCCACCGCCTCCCGGAAACAGGTGATTAAATCCGTGGCGATATCACAGGTTCGTGGGTTAATCGGCAACCGCTTGGGGATGATTTCTTCTCCATTTTGTCGATAAATTAGCAGTGGTGTGGGTAACATGAGCTATTTGTCTTATGTCAGTGGTCATTAGTCTTATGTCTTATGTCATTGATTATTAGTCACCACTTCACTATCCGTTACATAATTTCAAGACTAAACTATGAGTACAACATTATCGATGAGGCAGACACCTGCCCATACTATCTACAGAGTGCTAGAGTGCAGACCTGATAGCTATAGAGATTGGTTAAATCAAGGGCATGGATTGCGCGATGAGGGGCGCTATGAAGATGCCCTGACCAGCTATAATCGGGCTTTAGACTACAAGCCCCATGATTTTTGGGCGCTGTACTGGCGAGCCGATGTTTTAGATGCATTGGGACATTACTCGGAAGCGTTAAGCAGTTATGACCAAGCGTTAGCCGAAAAGCCCACCGATTACTGGAGTTGGTGTCAACGCGCCCAGGTACTGCGAGAATTACAACGCTACGAAGACGCGATCGCCAGTTACGATCACGCCCTGGATACTCGACCCGATGACTATTGGGCTTGGTACAATCGGGGACGGGTCGCCCTAGAAGATTTGGATTGGTACAAGGAAGCGATTACCTCCTTTGAGGAAGCCCTGAAGCTTCGACCAACCGATTACTGGAGTTGGTATCGCTTAGGTGACGCCCAGCGGCATTTGGCACGGTATGGAGAGGCAATTACCAGCTACGAAAAAGCCTTAGAAACTCGACCTGATGATTATTGGGCGTGGTATCGACGGGGAGATTCCCTGCGCCGATGGGGACGCTTAGAAGACGCCTTGGCTAGCTATGATCGGGCGTTGGACATCAAACCCACTGACCCCTGGAGTTGGTATCAGCGAGGGGAACTGCTGCGAAAACTGGCTCGATATGCCGAAGCCGTGGCGAGTTATGACCAAGCATTAGCCTCAGATCCAGAAGACGAATACGCCTGGTACAACCAAGCCTGTTGCTATGCCTTACTGGGAAATCAGGAGAGTGCGATCGCGAGTTTACAAGCAGCGATTCGCTTAAATCCGAGTGAATATCTCACCTTAGCCCAAACTGACTCAGATTTTGACAATCTACGGGGAAATGAGTCCTTTGAAGCTTTGCTCAAGGGATGAGGGATGAAAGCGTTTTTGTAGGGGCGGGTTTCACGATTATCGTTTTTTTGCCGCCCTGATGTGACTAAACCCGCCCCACCCGAAGTTTTGAGGGTTGAGAGATATAAAGAATTCGGCTCTCATTTTTCTGTCCTCAGATGAAAGATAAGGAATAGGGATGAAAGGTGAAAGTCAATTCATGAGTCAACCTTGAGACTTTTCTATTCTGGGCAAGAAAGATTTCCCAAGCCAATTTTTTATGATAGTCTAGTGTAGTCTAGTCCTTCTATGTGCCCAGCGATCTCTCACGCTTGGGTTTCCTCAACTCTGGAAGACTATTGCATCTCTACATACTTCCCCTATTAGGGGCGGGTTTAGTACAGTTGTCGGTTTTTTCCAAAACGTTATCGGTAAAACCCGCCCCTACAGACCTAACTATAAATGTAGAGACGTAGCAGGCTACGTCTCCACACCATGGATAATGGGTTTGCTTCAATTGACACCAATAACAGTTATGTACCCTTACCCGTTCAAGTTCTTGTCCACAACAACCCTAAAGTAAAGGGTGTTGCGGCAAAAACTGGGAACAGTTACTCAAAAACAGGTGCGGCTTCCTTCACTTCACGCGGCGCATTGGGAAACTTCTTAAAGTTTTCCACAAATCGTTTCGCCAAATCCTTCGCTTGTGTCTCGTAGGCTTGGGGATCACTCCAGGTATTTTGGGGATTGAGAATGCTGCTGTCAACACCGGGAACTGATTTTGGCACTAAGATTTTGAAGATGGGATGGTGATAGTATTGTACCTGTTCCAACTCCCCACTCAACGCCGCTGCAACCATGGCGCGACTGTCTTGAATCCGGATACGTGTGCCAACGCCGTAAGGTCCACCTGTCCACCCAGTATTCACTAAATAGACATTGGCATCATATTTAACCAGTCGTTCAAATAACATCTCGCCGTAGACAGTTGGCGATAGGGGAAGGAACGGTTGACCGAAACAAGCAGAAAAGGTGGCTTGAGGTTCAGTAATTCCCCGTTCTGTACCCGCGAGTTTGCTGGTGTAACCCGACATGAAGTGGAAAATTGCCTGATTATTGGTCAGCTTAGTAATCGGTGGTAATACACCAAAGGCATCTGCGGTGAGGAAAATAACGGTTCCGGGATGACCGCCAATACCCGGAATGACACAATTAGGAATATAATCGACCGGATAAGCGACTCGTGTATTTTCCGTGAGGCGACCATCATCATAATTAGGAATGCGGGTTGCTGGGTCGAGAATCACGTTTTCCATCATTGACCCGAAGCGAATCGCTGACCAAATCTGGGGTTCATTCGTCCGCGACAGCCGAATGGTTTTGGCGTAACAACCTCCTTCAAAGTTGAAGATACCCCGTTCTGACCATCCATGTTCGTCATCCCCAATTAGATGCCGTGTCGGATCAGCGGATAAGGTGGTTTTCCCTGTCCCTGAAAGCCCAAAGAATAACGCGGTGTTCCCTTTTTTGTCCATATTGGCGGAACAATGCATAGGCAGAACATCGCGCTTGGTCATCAGATAATTCATGAATGAGAATGCCGATTTTTTGATTTCACCGGCATAGCGCGAACCGCCAATCAAAACCAGCCGTTTGGCAAAGCTGACGACAATAAAGGCTTCACTATGGATACCATTAATCTCGGGGTCTCCCTGTAAACCAGGAATTGCAATGATGGTTAATTCGCGGTTATGGGAAGTCAGTTCCTCTGGAGTTGGGCGGAGGAACATTTGATGAGCAAACAAATTTTGCGAGGCGAGTTCGTTAATAACTCGTACACCCAGGCGATATTGCGGATCAACGCCGACATATCCATCAAAGATAAACAGATCCCTGCCTTGCAAATAAGCCAACATCTGTTTATAAAGTAAGTCAAATTTTTCCTGTGATATGGGAACATTGACTTTATTCCAGTTCACTTCCTCATGCAGCCCCGGCTCATCAACGATGAATTTATCCGCCGGAGAACGTCCGGTGTATTTGCCTGTTTCTACACAAAGAGCGCCATTGGCAGCGAGAACGCCTTCATGCCGTTTTAGGGCTTCTTCAATAAGCTGGGGAACCGGGAGATTGTGATACAGATGACCAAGGTTCCGTAATCCCAGAGATTCTAGTCCATAACTCTCATCATTCATCTGAGGATTGACTTCAGATAATGTCTGATAGACGTGGTTCAAGGTTTTAAGTTCGGATTCCAATTCGTAAGTATTTTCGTTCATATCAGCACCTTCTACACTCTATAAGCGTGAACTTGCGTTTGCCATAAGAAATATTTCCTAGGTTTATTTGTATCAGAAAAATCGTGTTGTATTTTACGAATTCACAATTATTTAAATTAGTTAATATTTTTTCTTTATTTTTTGTAAATAAAAATGAGCATCAGTATTCTTGTTGCTTAAACCATAAAATTTGTCAAGCTTAAATGGGGCAAATGTCAACGTTTAATGACAATTAAGCTTGGCTAATTATCGGGAATATATTATGCTGACAACAAGTATAATGCACTATTGTCGGAACAGATCAATGTTCCTCGGTTTATCATGGTTGATAAACTTAACGGCAACAACGCTATCGCCACTGAACAAAGGCTCGATCCAAAATCCTGCCAAATGGTAACATTCGCTACTTATACCGCCCTTTTATGACGAGGGGTGGGTTTTGTTGAGAGGTTATCGGTAGGATTCCAATATTAAACGGGCTAAACCCGCCCCTACAATTGATTATCTAAAGATACAAATAGATTCTGGCTCTACAGGACACTTTAATTCAGCAAGTGGATTACCCATTAGGGATAGTCCAGAAAGATTGTTCAGTCCAGATAGGGAACTTACATCTGTTATTTGATTATTCCGGAGATTGAGGTAAGAAAGATTGGTGAGTTCGGCGATGGGGCTGATGTCTGTTATTTGATTATCACGGAGATTGAGGGAAGAGAGATTGGTAAATCTAGAGAGGGAATCTATATCTGTTATTTGATTACCACTGAGGTTGAGTTGAGAAAGATTGGTGAGTCCGGAGGGGAAATTTAGATCAGTTATTTGATTCTCACTGAGGTCAAGTACAGAAAGATTAGCAAGTCCGGAAAGAGAGCTTAGATCTCTTATTTGATTATCCCAGAGGTAGAGTTCAGAAAGATTGGTGAGTCGGGAGAGAGGACTTATATCTCTTATTTGATTCTCACTGAGATCAAGTTCAGCAAGATTGGCAAGTCGGGAGAAAGGGCTTATATCTGTTATTTTATTACCCCTGAGATCGAGTTCAGCAAGATTGGTAAGTCCGGCGAGGGGGCGTAGATCTCTTATTTGATTCTCACTGAGGTCGAGTTCAGCAAGATTGGTGAGTCTGGAGAGGGGGCTGATGTTTGTTATTTTATTGAAACTAAGGTCAAGTTCAGCAAGATTGGTGAGTCCGGCGAGAGGGCTTATGTCGGTTATTTGATTCTCACTGAGGTCGAGTTTAGCAAGATTGGTGAGTCCGGAGAGGGGGCTGATATCTCTAATTTGATTGCTACCGAGGTCAAGTTCAGCAAGATTGGTGAGTTCCGAGAGAGGGCTGATATCTCTGATTTGATTACTACCGAGGTCAAGTTCAGCAAGATTGTTAAGTCCGGAGAGGGGGCTGATATCTGTTATTTTATTACTGCCGAGATTGAGATCATAAATTATCGCGATTTCTTGAGCGGCTTGCTGACAATCATTAGTTTCGACATACCGGAGCAAAGTCTGAACAGTATGTTTAGCGCCTCTTGAGAGCTTCTCTTGATTGAGACACCAATCCATAAAGGTTCTAAATTCATTAGTTGATTGAGATAGCGCCGCCTGTCTAAAAGTAGGAAATGAGAAAGGATTTAAACTGATAGCTAATCCTAAAGCCAGCAATTGCGATAATTTTTTGATCATTTCCTTCATACTATTTTACTCGGTCATTTTATGTCGGTTAATCAGCAAAATGAGTGATCAACTTCATCCCTGATTATAACGATCCTAAGTAGTTGTACATAATGAAACTTGAAGGTTGAGATTAAGGAACAGGGCAGGGTAAACAAGGAACAGTAAGGATTTGACGGTTGTCAACCTTTCTGAGTACAGCAGAGAGAATTTATGTCCAAGGACTTATACCAAGTTGCAGTCTAATGTAGAACTTTCTTTTTCTCCCTATCTCCCCCTCACCCTCTCACCCTCTCACCCCATCTACTCTATCTGCTATCTTTGAACGCAACGTCGGTATCACTCATTCCCCTACCAAGTCGGTTTCAAGACTTCCCGTGAAAAGTCAGCTAGGGGAAAGGGCGATCGCACGATAAACTCTCTGGGAGGATGGATTGCACTCCCGCCTTTTTCGTCAAGATTAATGTAGCGAAAGAAAAATACCGCCAAATAATCGATTAAACTGGCAAAGAACCTACTCTTGTGTCTATCGCCCTCTCTGATGAGCCGAAGTTTTCCCCTCTCTAAACTCTCCCGGACATTTTCTTGGGCATTACTGATCGCGATCGCGATCGCAGTACTGTTAAGACTCGTCAACTTAAGTAGCCGAGAATTTTGGTACGACGAGGTGTTGTCCCTGCTGCTGTCTACAGGTCAAAAAACGTCCTATTCCACGCCGAAGGAGTTGCCTGTTACCTTAGCCGAGTATACAGCGTTACTAAGTTTACCCGTAGAAAACGGTATCGGTGCTATCCCAGCCACTCTAAAAAAGTTGCTCCAAGGATTAGCTGGTGAACCCCATCCGCCTCTATTTTTTCTGGGTCAACATCTTTGGTTACGACTGTTCGGTAATGGGGTAGCCGCGACACGCAGTTTGAACGTTCTGTTCAGTATCGGTGCAATCGGTAGCGCTTACGGTTTAGGTCGTCGTTTGCTGGGTCATCAAGGTGGTTTGCTATTGGCGGCTCTTTTAGGCACTAATGCTTATTATCTCTTTCACTCGCTCAATGTCCGCATGTATGGTCCACTATTGTTGTGGGTGATTCTTAGTGCTTGGGCGGCGCTGGAATTGATTGAACCCAAAAGGCTAACGGTTCCCGATAAAGAATACAAGGATGATGAGGGATCAAGTTTCTATACTAAACTCTTATGGAATCTAGTCTTCATTGGTTCCATTACCGCCGGGTTTCTCACCTTTTATTACTTTGCCTTTTTTATCGTCGCTCTAGCTGTCTTAGTCTTATGGTTAGATCGGCAACATTGGTGGCAACATGGACTACGATTTGCGGCGGGGATCATATTAATGATTCCTTGGGTATTATGGGGAACCCGACAACAGCTACGGAATGCTGATTTAGAGCGGTTTGGCGGGACTCAAACCTGGATAGAAACGGTAGGAAAACACCTCGAAGGAGTGACGCAAACCCTAGGCATTCATTTAGTGTTGGGGGATTGGGTGACCAGTTTGCCCCTGGTCAGTGCTACCATCGCTGGGATAGGCGCGATCGCACTCCTGGTTGTCTGTAGTATCAGACTGTGGCGTCAGCATCACTACACGGTTTTGGGTGTGGCGTTACTGTTGGGGATTTTTCCCCTTGTCCTGGCGTTAATGGTGGATATTGTCAAGGGTCAGTTTACCGTTGGCTTTGGCTGGGGGCGATCGATGATCTTTATTTTACCCGGATGCTTGCTCTTAATCGCCGCCTGGATTGAGCGGACAATGGGAAAATGGCGACCCCTCGCTGCTGCGATAGTGTTAGGGTTCTATCTAGTGATCAGTATCGGGGATTTCACATTACGCGATCGCCGAATGTTCCATCAAATCGCTGACTTCATCGAGCAAGAACCCACCACTCCTACCTTAATCGCCATGAATTCCCAGGCTTGGGGTCACGTCCTCCGTTTAGCCTATTATATTCCCCCCGATTTGCCCGTAACCTTACTGGCGCAATCCCCCGCGAAACTGGCTCCAGCATTAGAGACAACCTTGGATACTCAAACGGGCAACTTTCCGCGTGTACTCTGGTTAGATAGCGGCGATCCCGTTTGGTCAGAACCTGAAACCCAGGCAGAAAAACTCCAGTTTCAACAAAACATCCAAACCACTTTAACCTCTGAATATGAGTTGGTCAAAACCCAGCCACTGGTGGGAACAATGGATATAGACCAATTCACGGTTCACCTCTATCAACGTTCTCAATCAGTCGGTGAGAACGATGAACGTTAACGGCTTTGATCGTCTTATGTCTTATGTCTTATGTCATTTGTTATACTCGCTCCTGAAAAGAAGCAAGCTACCTCATACTCGCTTCACCAAATGCAATCAAGCTGCTTAAATCAAACCTAAAAAACAGCTAATGAATGTCAATCCCCCGAATTCCCTGATCCCTGTTCCGTCCGGTTCCTTTGTGGTTCCGGATATAACCACTGTCTTAGGGACAACCGAAGCACCTCCCCTGCGATTTTCTCTGATTATCCCCACGTTTAAAGAAGCCAAGAATATTCCCCAGATTGTCGAACAATTGAGCCGATTACTCGATTCACAATTGGCGGGGGAGTATGAACTGATTATCGTGGATGACAATAGTCCGGACGACACCTGGAAAGTGGCACAGGAACTCACGGCGGATTATCCGCAGCTACGAGTGATGCGGCGGATTGAGGAACGGGGACTGTCTACCGCCGTGATCCGAGGGTGGCAAGTGGCGCGGGGAGAGGTTTTGGGTGTGATTGATGCCGATCTCCAGCATCCCCCAAAACTGTTATGGCAGCTATGGAGTGAGATCCAACGCGGTGCTGATTTAGCCGTTGCTAGCCGCCATGTTGAAGGCGGTGGTGTGAGTGATTGGAGTTTTATCCGCCGACTTTTATCCCGTGGCGCTCAGACGATTGGCTTAATTCTTTTACCGGGGGTCATTGGGCGTGTTTCTGACCCCATGAGTGGTTATTTTATGGTGCGCCGCCAATGTTTAATTGGTCGCCCTCTGAATCCTCTGGGGTACAAAATTTTAATTGAAGTCTTGGGTCGGGGGAAAGTCTCTTGGATTGGAGAAGTCGGTTATGTGTTTCAAGAGCGTCAAGCGGGTGAAAGTAAGGTGACATGGAAACAGTATGTCGAGTATTTGCAACACTTACTGCGCTTGCGTTTATCCCTAGGACACATTGGTCGATTCATTCGCTTCGGTGTAGTCGGCTTCAGTGGCGTGTTTGTGGATATGACGATTTTTTATCTGCTGCGAGAGCATGTAGAGTTGGGACTAACCCGCAGTGCGATTCTGTCAACCGAAGTCGCGATTGTCAACAATTTCTTGTGGAATGATTTATGGACGTTTAGCGATATTTCTCAACATCAACGGGGATGGCGTAAGCGGTTAAAACGATTTTTGAAGTTCAATGTGATCTGTTTAGTTGGACTCATTCTCAATGTTTTGCTGGTGAATTTATTGTTTAATGTCTTTGGCATCAATGAATATGTGGCTAAGTTAATGGCGATCGCGGCGGTTACGGCATGGAATTTTTGGCTTAATCTCAAGCTGAGTTGGCGTGTCACCGATGTGCGACGATAATTGCGGCATTTCAAAGCGTGCGATCGCAGACCTCAGAAACCTTACCCCATAAGATTAGGTATTAAGTATTCAAAATTATTCGGACTTGGTCGGGGCGGGTTTAGGTCAGTTAGTGGTTTTAACCGCAGCGTTATCGGTAAAACCCGCCCCTACAGATTCAAACAAAGGACAAATGACATAAGACGAATGACTAACTACGCTTGCTGCCACATTTGTTGAATTTTAGACGGTAAAAACTCAGCAATTTCTTTGACTCGTTCCTCAGATAACTCGTCTTTTGTGGCAGAAAAGATGGCTTTAACCACCGTTTCTGGGCTGACTCCTTTGGGTAAGCTGGCTTCTTGACGGATTCTAAACAAGAAGGTATCCGCATCAAATTCGAGAGGGGGACGAATCCGACTCAGGAAGCTGACAATTGGATTAGTATCTTTCCACAGATCGGCAATTTCTTTTTGCTGTTCTTCGGCTGGAGTCGGTACAGATCCATCGTTTTGACGCAATTCTGATTCGACCCGATCTGAAGCGTCTGTGTTCATTAAGTCGCGCATGGTGCGGAACACTACTTCAGTGATATCACGGGCGTCGTAAATGTCTTCTAAGGAACCCTGCTTTTTGACTTTTTCTAAGAAAGCTGTATTGTCAGCCATAGTTTTCTCCTTGTGTTTCAGGTCATGGTTAAGGACTTTGAATGTCCTGATTTCCCAGTTTTATGTGAATGATCCAGTAAAGACAGAAAAACGATTTGTATGAATTTCAGATTATTTTGAGGATTTTTCAGGTTCTGGGTTAACACTTTAACCTAGGATAGCAGCGTTAGGGCTGGCATCTACCTCAAGAGGCATATTTTATTCGTCATACTCGCGGCGCGAGAAGCAAGCTACGTCATTCGTCATTCGTCATTTGTCATTTGTCGTTCGATCCGCGATTAATTTGGCAATTTGCCCAAGGACTAAGGGAACTAAACTCATTCCCAGGATGAGTAACCAACCCTGAAGGCTAGGGGCATGAGTTTGCAGGATATCAGAGAGGATGGGCAGATAAATGGCAATGGCGAGTAATCCAGTACAAAGGATGAGGGCGCCCCAGACGTACTTATTGCGGGTGACTTCGTTAACTAGCACCCCTGATCCGCGATCGCGCATATTGAAGACGTGCCAGAGTCGGGAAAAGGCGATGGTGAGAAAGGAAATGGTAACAGCCTGATTTTTTTCCAGTCCTAGCCAGTTGAATGCCAGGTAAAAGGAACCCAGCACAGGCGCTGCAATGATTAAACCATATCCCGCGATCGCCAACCAGTGACGCTTGCTGATAATCGACTCCTTGGGATCACGGGGGGGTTGTTCCATCAGGGTGGGAGATCCTTCACCCACACCCAGCGCCAGGGCGGGGAAGACATCATTAATGATATTCAGATATAAGATTTGTAGGGGCAAGATGGGTAAGGGCGCATTGACTAACGAGGTGGCGGTAACTGCCATAATTTGACCGACATTCCCGGATAGTAGATAAATCGTGAATTTGCGAATATTGTTAAAAATCGCTCGACCCTGTTCCACCGCCGCGACAATCGTGGAAAAGGCGTCATCTTGCAGCACCATATCTGCTGCTTCTTTTGCCACCTGGGTGCCTCGTTGTCCCATAGCCACACCGATATCGGCTTTTTGCAGGGCGGGGGCGTCGTTGACCCCATCCCCCGTCATTGCCACAATTGCCCCAGTGTCTTGATGCAAGGCAATCAGGTTTAACTTTTGTTCGGGAGATACCCGGGCAAAAATCGGGGTTTTGACTAAACGCTGACGTTCCTCAGAAGACGATTCATCGGGGCTTTTTAGGTCTTTCCCCTGCACCACATCCGCTTGTTCATCATCAGTTAAGCCTACAGCGATGCCAATATTCCGGGCGGTGACGGGTTGATCACCGGTTACCATAATGACTCGAATTCCCGCGTCTTGACATTCATCAATTGCCGCCCGTACCTCTTGGCGAGGCGGATCAAGTAAGCCCACCACACCTAAAAAGGTTAGATTTTCGTAGGGTTTAGCCTCTTCACTATTCACCCTTTTTTGTGCCAATGCCAGAATCCGTAACCCTTGCGCGGCTAGATCATTACTGCGTTGCTTCCAGGAGTCGCGATCGCGAAGTTCTTGTTCACCGTCTGGCGTTAAAATCTGAGTACACACCTCTAAGACCGATTCCGGTGCGCCTTTGACGGCAAAGCGATAATCACCATTACTTTTGTGCAGCGTCGCCATCATTTTAGTGTCGGGATCGAATGCCTCTTCCCGCACTTCGGGCATCTCTTCTAATAATTTTTCGCGCTCAAGTCCGGCTTTTGCCCCAGCAATCAGCAGCGCCACTTCCATCGGATCACCGACAACTCGGCTTTCATTGGAGTCCTCCGGTTGTAATGCTGCATTATTACATAAGACGCCAACTTCTAAGGCAGGACGGAGACTATCATGCTCTAAGGGCTTCAGGGTTTCATCGTCTTGGGTGAACTCTCCTTCGGGTTCTAATCCCTCCCCACTAATTTCAATATCACCGGAGTCGAGGACAACATGACTCACCGTCATCCGGTTTTCGGTTAAGGTTCCGGTTTTATCGGTACAAATAACGCTTGTCGCCCCTAGGGTTTCCACCGCCGCCAGTTTATTAATTAGGGCATTACGTTTTGCCATGCGCCACATCCCCCGCGCTAGGGCAATCGTTGCCACAATCGGTAGTCCTTCGGGAATCGCGGCGACAGCCAGGGCGACGGCTGTTTCTACCATCAGGCGAATATCCTTGCCCACGATAATGCCAGAAATGGCAATCAGGACGACAATAATCAGGGTGACCCAAATCAAACGGCGTCCCAGTTGATTCAGCCGTTTTTCTAGGGGAGTACGTTCCTCGGTTCCCGCTTCTTGGGCTAACTCAGAAATGTGACCTAATTCGGTCTGCATTCCTGTGGCTACAACCACCCCTTCCCCGGAACCGCGAGTTAGGGCGGTACCTTTAAATAGCATATTCGTGCGATCGGCAAGTTCCACTTCCCCTTCGATGGGTTCTGTGGTTTTGGTAACTGGAACCGATTCCCCCGTCAGGGACGACTCATTCACCTGCATTTTCGAGGAGTCCGTTAGGCGCAGATCCGCCGGAACCAGATCGCCGCTTTCTAGGAGTACCATGTCTCCAGGTACCAAGTTTTCCGCGTCAATCTCTTGCATCTGTCCTTGGCGACGCACTTTGGCTTTAGAACTACTCAGGTTTTGCAAGGCTTCCATGGAACGCACAGCTTGATATTCCATGAAAAAGCCAATAGCGGCATTAACTAAGATGGCAAAAACAATGGCAACTCCCTCAATCCATTGAGCAAAGGCAAAGGATAGAATGGCGGCAATGGCGAGAATCCCAATCACCAGACTTTTGAACTGTTCGATCAGGATTTGTAAGGGTCCTCGACGCTGGGCTTCTTGCAGACGGTTGGCGCCATACTGTTCCCGTCGCTGCTGTACCTCGGCATCAGAGAGTCCGTCATCCTCGGAGACATCCAGTTTCTTAAATAAATCTGCTGATGAAATTGTCCACGGTTGGTTGGGAAGATCCGCCATGATTGGTTTGATTGTGATTAACCTAACTTAGAGTGGGTAACGAATTTGGGGATTGTGCCAAGGGGGGTTAGAGGTCAGCGCGATCGCACCATCGGATTACCCTATTAGGGTTATATACTAGAGAGTTAGGCTAAAGAATCCTCCTTTTGAAGGAAGATTCAGCTCATTCGGGAGAACAAACGGCTCTAGCGTGGTAGAGCGTAAGCGTTACCCAATCGGCTAACGATGGCATTGAGTTTCGTTTCTCAACCCTTTAATCAGTCGCCCATTAATATTCTGCCTCCACCATGCGGTTAAATTGAATAAGGGCGGATTTTATTGTTCAGTTATCGGTAGGGAGGGCGGGTTTTGTTGTTCATTAATCGGTGACTAGCTGAATTGATTCCCTAAACCCGCCCCTACAGAGTTTTGGCTTTTTGTAACCGCTAGTTCTCGTTACACCAACCGATGATCTAGAATAGTCGGCAAGAACTTTAGGCAAAATCTTGTAACCGTTTTTCTACATGCCGACGTAACCCCAAATAGTGGCGATTGGAAGAATTAAACTGTCAAGTTGAGGGCTTTGTCACCTTGCTGAATTTTAAGGTCAAGCAGCTAGAGAAGTAATTGGACTTTGGTGTTTAACGACTGGAAACGAAATTGAGTCGGTTTTAACCGACTTGAGCTTTTAGCCAAGAACTTGAGTTCTTGGCAAATAAATAATGGAGGCTTACTGAAATGGAAGCCCAAACCCCCTTATTTTAATAGATTTAATCTCAAATAAATAAGCGGATTGGCTGTGTAAGGTAAACAAAGCTAAACCCCTCTGTTGGAAGAAGACTATCATTGAACATTACGTGTCATAATCAAGAGTGCCTTCACTTGTAAGGCTTGCGTAGAGCGAGAGATGAGTAAAGAATGTCCTCACCTGTCAAGAGAGCTGCTATATCAAATCCAGTTCATGACTCACACTTGAGTAGTAACGGATGGCACTATAGGATAGCAGTTGGATTGAACAGGACGATAATTAGGAGCTTGGCTTTCCTGGGAAACCCATACCCAGTATGGACGAGGGATCTAGCCACGAATTAACATGACTCAACAATACGATGTATATGGTCTCGGTAATGCCCTACTGGACATTGAATTGGAAGTTTCCCCAGAGTTACTCCAGGAACTGGGCATTGATAAAGGGGTGATGACTTTAATTGAAGAAGATCATCAATACCAGATTCTGAAACGCTTAGAGGGTCAATCAATGAAGCGCGGCGGTGGGGGATCGGCTGCCAATACAATGATTGCCCTGAGCCAGTTTGGGGGTAAAGCCTTCTATTCGTGTAAAGTCGCTAATGATGAAGATGGACAGGTTTACCTGGGGGATTTGCTCCGCTTTAATGTTGACACAAACCTGCAATACCATGCCCCCGAAGCTGGAATTACGGGTAAATGCTTAGTGTTTGTCACGCCGGATGCCGATCGCACCATGAATACGTTCCTGGGAATTTCGGCGAGCTTCTCAGAAGCAGAATTAGTCCCCGACGCGATCGCACAGTCCAAATATACCTATATTGAAGGGTATTTGGTCACGGGTGCTGCTAGCAAAGCGGCGGCGATTCAAGCCAGAGATCTTGCCAAAGCCGCAGGTCAAAAAATCGCCCTATCTCTGTCTGATCTCAATATGGTGAAGTTCTTTAAAGATGGATTGCTCGAAATCATCGGTTCAGGGGTGGATTTCCTCTTTGCCAATGAAAGTGAAGCCCTAAAAATGGCGGACACTGAGGATCTCACGGTTGCTGTTGATTACTTGAAAGGGTTAGCTAAGGGGTTTGCGATTACCCGTGGACCGAAAGGATCGGTAATCTTTGATGGACAAGAGATAATTGAGATTGATGCATTACCTGTTAAAGCAGTTGACACTGTTGGCGCCGGAGATATGTATGCAGGGGCAGTTCTTTACGGACTGACTCATGGTATGAGTTATGCTCAAGCCGGAGAGTTAGGATCTAAAGCGGCAGCAAAATTGGTGACGAGTTTCGGTCCCCGCATGGACACCCAAGAGACTCGTTCTTTATTAGAGAAGAGCGGGGGGAGATGAGGGAGATAGGGGAGATAGGGGAGATGGGGAAGCAAATGACATAAGACCAATGACGCTTAAAATCCCAATCATCCTATTTTGTTTTGATGAGAGAACTAAATTCTCTGTGTAATCAGTGTCAATAAGCTCTCACCTCCCCACCTCTATCTCCCCAAGAAATCCGTGAAATCAGTGTTTTGACAAATTACTAAATTAGGAGAACTCTGATGGTTCAATCAAATACCAACCCATTCAATGAACAAGAGCAATCAGCGGCATCCATATTGGCTGATCAAGGAGGGAACTATTCTTATTGCTCACTCCCTGAAGTTGCCCCGCGTGACTTGTCAAGGATTGTAGATCGCAATCGTGCCAATCTGATCCAATTTCTGGATAAGAAATGGGTGAACGGCACAATCTTACATTATTATTTCTTCGATCAGCCAACCTATTGGACAACGACTGAGACCGAAAAAAATGTTGTCCGTAAAGCCTTTGATGTCTGGAAGCAGGTGGGTATTGGACTGGAATTCAAGGAAGTGAACTCACCAGACGAAGCCGAAATCCGGATTGGCTTCCAGCGTGGAGATGGCGCTTGGTCTTATGTTGGCAGAGATGTTCTCAATATTGGACGAGATGAGCGGACAATGAATTTTGGTTGGGATTTAACCCGCTATCCTGGAGAAATTGACACCGCCATACATGAGATTGGTCATACTCTAGGATTTCCCCACGAACACCAAAACCCTAATGCTGGAATTGTGTGGGATGAAGAAGCCGTTTACGCTGCACTCGCAGAACCTCCGAATAATTGGGATCGGGACACCACCTATTACAATATCATTCGTAAAATTAACCCGGATACGGTGCAAGGGTCAAACTGGGACCCCGACTCAATTATGCACTATCCCTTTGGTGCGGGTTTAATTAAAGAACCACCAAAATATCGGAATGGTTTAACTCCAGCACCTGGGTTATCAGAACGGGATAAAACGTGGATCAAGCAGTTTTATCCACTCTTAGACGAGAAAGATTACACCGAACTAAAACCCTTTCAATCAGTTCCCTTAACCCTCACACCTGGGGAACAGATGAACTTCCGTATTGAACCTGATGCGACACGATCCTATACGATTCGCACCTTTGGTATATCGGATACCGTTATGATTCTATTTGAAGAGGTCAATGGTGAACTTCGCTATCTTACCGGGGATGACGATAGTGGCGAAGACTATAATGCCGAGATTAAGGTCAGGTTATTTCGGGGGCGTCGATATGTATTACGTATCCGTCTCTACTATAGCGATCGCGCTGGAGAAACAGCCGTAATGATGTGGTAAATCTTCACAGGTGGGGCGTTTTGAGTGTGTAGGGGCGGGTTTTACTACTAGAGTTTCTGACCTTACCCAGATGTGACTAAACCCGCCCCGACTTGATCCTTGGCTTTAATGCGTTGAACAGGGCGCGTAACCCAACGCCCTTGCTAGTTGGGAATGGCAGGACGAGTATCCTACCAATAGTCTAGATTAGGGGCGTTTTGGTCTTCTACCGCCTTATCGGGGGTTGAGTCTTGGGTAACGAATTGACGCGATCGCTTAGAATTAGGACTTGTTTATCATCCTGTAATGGAGTACCATAAGCTAAATTTTATAACTGCGGTTTTTCTCACCAATTTCTTTAAAAGACAAGTCTCATGTCAAACCAGGATAGTGATACAGCGGTAGTGATCTATGAAAATAGACCCAACTACGAGATTGGGGTTAAGCTTCTTGTCGTAAGTCTCGAAGCGAATTTTCCCGAAGCGAGTATCCATGTTTTTGCCCCTAACGCTACAGCTGACTTGCAGAATTGGGTTAGCGATCATCGTGTATCGTTGCATAAGCAAGTCCCAACTGAGGCGACGGGGTATAATGTGAAACCGGATGTATTACTCTGGGCGTTAGACCAAGGCTATGGTCGAGCAATTTGGATGGACAGCGATATGATTCTGTCTAGGTCTTTGCCCAAAGTGCTGCTTGAGCAACCGGATGATGTACTGGTCGCCTCTGAACTTCCAGGTCTGAGAGGTTCTAAAACTCATGACCGCACAATACCATGGGGTTTAGAACCAGGGCGCAGCTTCCCACGCGATCCATCAAGTTGCTGTTCGCGGGTGACGCAATCCCACAGAAATTTTCTGGAACACTGGCGGGATATGCTCAGAGACCCGAATTATCAGCACTGGCAAACTCGTCCAGGGAATGAACGACCGATTCATGCTAAAGGTGATGACAGTTTATTTATTGCTTTATTGGGTGCTAAACATTATCAGGCTATGCCGGTTAAGTTATTAAGATACGGGCGAGATATTGCCCAATGCCTGACCCTACGAGGTTATACTGTAGCTCAACGAGTCATGAGTTTAATACACGGGATGCCTCCGGTCATTCATGCAATGAGAGTAAAGCCTTGGTTGGCGAAAGACTCGGAACGGATTTACCAATCAGTTTCTCCCTATGCTTGTGTAGCTCGTCGTTACAAAGATGTACTGAATGAGACCCAACAGGATTGGTTAGAACCGCCTAGAAGTTGGGTTGGATGGTGGTATAAGCTGGTTAGGGGACATCCAGCTTTGAGTGGTTTACCTTTTGCGGTGCGAGCGCAGGTTAAAAGTATTGGGATTCGTTCGGTGATTCCTAAGGTTCGTTATCGCTTGAATTGATAGCCAATTTAGAGGAGACTCGTTAGAAAATAAAAAAAACTTACTCAAGTGCAACAATGTGTAAAAGTCTCGTCTAAATTTATTCATTTACCTTTTAAATAAACTTTAATGCCCAAAAGTATGACTACAGTTTATCTCCATATTGGTACACCGAAGACTGGAACGACTTCCCTACAAAATTTATTGTTAAAAAATAAGGAAAACCTATTAACTCATGGCATACTTTATCCTACTTCTGGTATAACTATAAATCCAAACTTTAACTGGTATAACTATAAATCCAAACTTTAACTGTTTTCAGTCAGGGCATCATAATTTATTTTGGGCACTAGATAAAGAATGCAAGGCTTACGATCCTAATGCTGGTGATTGGGAGGATCTTCATAGAGAAATTAATACAAAGAAGTCTGATTTAAGCAAGGTTTTAATTAGCGCAGAAGATTTGTCTACGATTAATGATAATCGACTTTCTCTACTAAAAGAGCATCTGTCAAGGTACGAAACTAAAGTGATAGTTTACCTAAGAAAACAGGATGATTATTTTATGTCATTTTACTGTGAATATATTAAATTGTGTCGTTATTGGAATAGTCCTATAAAATATATTGAAGAGAACAGAAATTTTGGAGACTATTATCAATTACTGGAACGTTGGAAAAAGCTATTTGGCAAAGAAAATGTAATAGTTAGAGTGTTTGATAAAACGAATTTAAAGGATGGATTGAGCAATGATTTTTTAAAGGCTGTAGAGATTAATTTAAATGAGATTCAATTGAATTTTTCTAGTCCAAATAAAAATATTACACCTAGTATAAAGCTTATTAAAATTATGCGATTTTTAAATGAAATTTATCAGGGTAGGCTGCATCAACCACGAGGGAAGTTAAAAAAGCTGTATCAACATACAGTTTTAAGCTCTGGCAATCCAATTTCCAGTATGGTCTCCAATTTACCTGACAGCTTAATCAGCCCTGAATTACTTACAACTCAGGAACGAATTGATTTGATGAAAGAGTTTGAAGAATCAAATCGGAAAGTAGCTCAAGAGTATCTAGGGCGACAAGATGGTAAGTTATTTGACTCAACACCCGATAATATGACTTGACCCATGAGTTGAGTAAGACACTTCAAACTGGGACATACATATAGCTAAAGAATAGAATATTCCGTACTTACTCTGCTAAACTATCAGTTTTAATAGCTCATAAAGCTTGCCCTTTGCCTCATTCTTCTCCGACTCAGAAAACAAGGATTCTAAACTTGACGTGCTTGTTTAAATCTTTCTAAAATCCCCGCGACAACAGCGTCCCCATCTAATCCTTCCCCTCGATCAAGTTCTGCAATCCCTATATCAATCTTATTGCGCGTTTCCTCTATCCATTGTTCATATTCACCCTGAAGCTTTTTTAACAAGTGAAAAGCCATATCAATTACTTGCTCCTGATTGGCAAATCTCCCACTCAGCACTTGAGATTTAATGAATTCTTCATGTTCCGGTTTTAAACTAATATTCATGGTTCCTCCTACAAGTTCAATAACTGCGCCATATTCTCTGCAATCTTCTCTTCCAACTCCCGCGCCTTACCATTAAGACTTTCGAGAATCTCACACACCCCTCATCTCCCCTCTACCACCAACTCCGGCGCACGACGTCGGGGTATTTCATAAGTTAAAAAATCATACGCCAACTTGGTCTTCGGAAAAATGGCTTGGGCTTCCTTAAGCAAATCCTCTAACCCAATGTTATTTCCGGGTGCATAGCGCGGGCTAAAATGGGTCATAATTAACTGCTTAACGCCAGCACTTAACGCCACTTGTGCTGCCATTGTTGATGTGGAATGTAACCGTTCAAATGCCAGTTGAGAATCCTGATGAGCAAACGTTGCTTCATGAATTAACACATCAGCATCCTGAGCAAGGTCTACTGCTCCATCACAATAAACCGTATCCGTACAGTAAACAAATTTACGCCCAATTTCGGGTTCTCCACACAAGTCTTTGCCCTGAATTTTACGTCCATCGGCTAGAGTGACTGCTTCTCCCCGCTTAAGTTGACCATAAATTGGTCCGGGTGGAATCTTTAATGCCTTGGCTTTTTCCACATCAAATCGTCCCGGACGATCTTTTTCAACGATGCGATATCCAAACGCCGTCACACGATGCTTAAGCGCTCCACAGATGACCGTATATTCCTCATCCTCGTAAATAATGCCGGGGCTAACGGTGTGTACCTGAGTGGGGAATGAAAAACGAGTATGAGAGTATTTGCCGCACGCTTTTAAGTAATCATTAAGACCAGGAGGACCATAAATATCAACCCGATCAACATTACCTGCTAAACCACAGCTAGCCAGTAGTCCCATTAAGCCAAAGATATGGTCACCGTGCAAATGGGTGATGAAAATGCGGCGAAGTTGACTGGTTTTGAGTTCACTGCGTAAAAGCTGATGCTGAGTGCCTTCACCACAGTCAAACAGCCAAAACTCTGCCCGTTGAGGGAGACGCAACGTCACACTGGACACATTGCGCGATCGCGTGGGTACTCCGGAACTGGTTCCTAAAAATGTAATTTGCACAAACTTGATCCTTGAACCTCTCTCGGTAAACAGACTCCCCTATTCATGTTACAGTTTGTCATTGGTCATTGGTCATTGGTCATTGGTCATTGGTCATTGGTCATTGGTCATTCGTCATTTGTAAATTCTCTCCCCCAGCTCCCTCTGCTTCCCCAGCTCCCTCTGCTTCCCCAGCTCCCTCTGCTTCCCCAGCTCCCTCTGCTTCCCCATCTTCCCTGCGCTCAATCCACCTCAATTCGCACCGTTTGCACACCCGCTTCCACAGACACCTCGATCACCCTCGGTGGCTTAGGTTTGGGCATGACACTGATTTCACCATTGCTTTCTAGACGAGCCATTTCCACCTGCGTGGGTTCGGTGATTTTTCCCTTGAGACGCAACGATGACTCTAAATCTCTGTCACTAATATGACTTTTTCGCATCGCCTTGCGATTCACTTGACCCTCACGAATTAATGTCCGGGGTCTACCTTTGACCCAAACATCAAGACGCTCAACATGAAACGCCAGTGCTGACACTAGCCCATGCATTCCCACTAAAACTAACGCTGCGCCTAATGTAGGAAAATAGGGCGCAGCCCCATTAATCGCACGACTCAAGGTAGACCCCAGAATCACACCCAGCAGCACATCCATCGCCGCGTGTTTACCGATAAAGCGGCGATCGCCAATCACCCGCACCATGATCAGCGCCGCCCCATAGATAATGGCTGCCCGTAATCCCATCTGCCACACATTGAGTGTTGAGGCTTCGAGTCCCAATGCCCAGCTAATTATCTCCCCAATTGCCTGCATTATCTTAATCCCTGACGTTAACTTGACGGTTCAGATCCGATCATCAGCACCGTAATCATACCTGCCAAGATAATCAAGCCAACATTAATCGCCAGCAATTCTAAGCCACCAACCCCCCGAAGTGGATCATGAGACATAAACGCGATCGCAGCAGCAGCAGCAGCAGGGACTAATGCCAAAGCTGCAACCGTTCCCACTAATGTATCGACTTTCTGTTTCACTAAAGCAATTGTCCCAGACACCCCCGCCGCTAAAGCCACCACAACACTATACCAACCCGGTTCTACCCGTTCTTCTAGTAGGGGTTTATTCAGAAGATTGTCATGAGAGGGTAAAATTTCGCTGGTGTTGAAAACCCATACCGTCGCCATGGCTGAAATTGTCGCCACGAATAGTCCGATTACAGCCACAGTGAAACCCCGTAGCGCTAGCCTAGGTTGACCTGCAACTAGGGCAAAGGCGACCAATGATAACGGTAGAAACGCTGGGGCAATAATCATCGAACCAATCAGAATTGGAATCGAATTGGTCAACAAGGCAATGGCGGATAAAATGCCCGCCATGCCCATTAACACTAAATAAGAGGGTGAAAGCACCACTTCTTCCGAGAGTTGCTGGAGAATCTTGGGTTCAACCAGAGGGGGCTGGGGAGTTTGAATCAACTCGTTTGGTTTGTCCATGATTAGAAAATAGGGAACAGGAACTAGGGAACAGGAACTAGGGACTAGGATTCTAGGCAATAGGAAATGGGATGGGAGAGATTTTCCCGACAGGAGATTATACCGCTGGGATCGCCCCGCACTAGCCGATGAGCAAGAAACATGTTAAAAATATGCCTGTCAATCTTTTTAAGGGATGCAATCTTAGCCAGAGCAAAAATCAGCGTGCGGATTCTTGGTTCCAGTATCGGGAACGGAATAATCTAGCGACGACCAAGATTGGCATTTCCATCTCTGTTAATTATGAAACCGAGAGTAGTCTTCGGATGAGGAAGTTTTACAGATGACATCTAGACGTTTTCCCTTCACTGTGGTAAATATGCTCAAGTTAATGATTCGCTCTGGAGGGCGTCATTGGTGGCTCTCTTTTTTATTGTGGATTATTTTAGTCAGTCCCGCCCAAGCTTTAACCGAATTACGGGTGGCGATTGAAGAGGGCGTCAGTCGCGTTAAGGTGGGAAGTTCAACTAAAGCCATTGTTCGCGATAGCGCGGGTCAACCTGTGGGAGAACTGGCGCCAATGAATGGGTTTAATGCTCAATCTGGAGGAAGTGGGGTTCAGTTAGGTAACTGGAGTTCGGGATCACTGTGGATTGAACCCACTGAGGATGGTTTGGTTTGGATAGGCGATCGCTGGTATCGAGGGCGGACTCGATTAGTGGCGAAGGGGGGGCGATTAACGGCGGTTAATCATGTTGACTTCGAGCAATATCTCTACAGCGTGATTGGCTCCGAAATGAGTCCGAGTTGGCCCCAAGAAGCCCTCAAAGCCCAAGCGGTTGCGGCTCGTACCTACGCCCTCTATAAACGAGCTGAATCAGGGAATAGCATCTACGATGTTGGTGATACGGTCAAGTGGCAAGTTTACAAGGGAATGGACACTGAAGCCGAAAGCACTCATACCGCTGTCAACGCCACAGCCGGACAGATTTTGACCTACGGCGGTGATGTGATTCTATCCGTTTTCCATTCCTCGTCGGGTGGACACACAGAAAATGTGGAAGATATTTGGAGTAAACCCCTGGCATATTTGCGAGGAGTTCCCGATTATGATGTGGGATCGCCTGTCTTTCAGTGGACTCAAACCTTTTCCGGTAGCGAATTAGGACGCCGAATTGGTGGGGTTGGGCGCGTCACCTCTATGACCCCAGAACGGACAACTCCCCATGGGCGCGTTGTCACCATGAGAGTAAAGGGAACAGGCGGTAGTAAGCGTGTCAGTGGCAATGATATGCGTAAGGCGCTGGGACTGAAAAGCACCCTGTTTACGGTGAGTAATATGGGGGGGAGTTTTCAAGTCAGTGGTCGCGGCTATGGTCATGGATTAGGATTAAGTCAATGGGGGGCGCATAATTTAGCGCAACAGGGTGTTAACTATCAACAGATTTTGAGTCACTATTATCAACAGGCAGCAATTTCTCAGCTTCCGTAACTCCAGAAAAAGTACCGCAAAAAGGGGAAAGATTAAGATGATTTTCCCTTTTTGGGTGGGGATGTATAGCGAGTAACGAGTAGGTTGGGAAAACGCAAGGAAACCCAACTCTGAAGGGGTGACAAGCAGCTCAAAAGCTTGGCAGAAAAAGCATTTCCCCCCTCTTCCCCTCAAAAAGAATGTCACTTATTGACCGGCTTATTGAGAATGAATAAGTGAATGAGAATGATAATCACCTGGGTGACGCTCCAAGAGTCTGTTGGTTATTTTTAATCCTTAAATGCTCCGCCAAAATCAGCACCCAGCAAGGGTTACAAGATTTTTGTGCGGCGTGCGATACTTGCTTCGCACACGCTTCGCGATCGCGCAATTAAAGGGAATAGAAAATATTACTTTTTGCCAAAACTGAAAAATGTATAGCAGCCCTAAATAGGTCGCAACAGATATAATAGAGCATAAATTAGAAAAATGGAAATCCGAAAATTTTTCAGTATGGAATTTTGCCACAACCTAAATAGGATTGCTATATAGCTATGGAGTAACTTCAAACATTCGCCAAAGTGAAGAGAGTAAACGGAAGAATGAACCCGTGCGATCGCGCCTTTTTTCTGGTATTATTTACAAGGGAAAAATCTGTCCGCCTGTAGGGGCGCACGGATGGTGCGCCCTTTACCAACGTGGCGTGCGCCCTGTCACAAACGTTGCGCCCAATGACATAATTGACCTCATAGACGATCACGATCGCACTCTCAAATCGCTATAGACAAGCTCTTACCCTACCCACCGATGAGTATCAAAGAATTGATTATCCATGAAATAGAGCAAACTCCAGAGTTTCTTTTGCAAGAAGTTCTGGATTTCCTCCGGTTTCTGAAGCTTAAGGATAAATCCCAAACATTAGAACTCTATCAGGTTAGTGAATCTTCTTTACAAAAAGACTGGTTAAAGCCAGAGGAGGATGACGCTTGGCAAGATTTGTAAAAGGGGATGTTGTTGTTGTCCCTTTTCCCTTTTCAGATTTGACTCAAGCGAAGAGACGACCGGCTTTAGTTGTTGCTGTATTGTCAGGGGATGATTTAATTCTGTGTCAAATTACCAGTCGGGCTGTGACGGATGAATATGCTGTTGTCATTGCGTCCGATGATTTTAGTTCTGGAGGACTGAGGCAGAGTAGTAATGTCAGACCTAATCGTTTATTTACGGCAGATAAACAAATTATCCTCTATAAAGCGGGTCAACTCAAGTTGGAAAAGATGGATCAAGTAATTGCCCGGATAGTGGAGATTTTGCAACAGTGAGTTGATGGCACGATTCCTGAGAAGAGGTTATTTTAGCCGGAATTGGAAGGGTTGGTTTTTCCTAGGTTTTGGGGTATACTTTCAATATGGAAAAATGTGTCCGCCCGTAGGGGCGCACCGACGTGCGCCCTTTACCAACATGACGTGCGCCCTTTACCAACATGACGTGCGCCCTATTTCCAAGTTGCGCCCTTTGTCAAACGTATCGCCCAATTATTGTTATATTAAACTCAATATATGATCGCGAATCGCATCCCATCTGCTCAACCCAATCATCACGCGATCGCACCCTATTCCAAAATCTTATCACCCCGCGAATCGCATCCCTTCTCTTCAACCTAATTCACACGCGATCGCACATCTAACCCCAATCCAAAGACTACGTGATCGCATCCCATCTGCTCAACCGAATCACCACGCGATCGCACATCACACCCAAATCTTACCACCACGCGATCACACTTTTCCCTTCAACCTAACCCAAAGGCGATCGCACTTCCTCCCCTCAACCCAACCCAAACGCGATCGCACTTTCTCCCTTCAACATTAAAGAGGGATCGCGCCTTTTTTCTGGTATACTTTCATCATGGAAAAATATGTCCACCTGTAGGGGCGCACCGACGTGCGCCCTCTTACAAAAGTACGCTCAATTATTGATACAATTGACTCAAGAGACGATCGCAAATCGCATCCCTCCTCTCCATCTCCCGTTCCCCTCTTCCCGCCTCAATTAGAACGGCAAATCATAGTCATTAATTAAAGCATATTGGGAAAATTCGGGGTCATCTTGCCATTGTGACGGATTTGAAAGCAGAACTACCAAAAATAGCTTTTGAACTTTGAATGCGTGAATTTTGAATTGGAGCAAAGCGACAAGGTGTGGGGGATTACCGCCTATGTTCACATTTTTGGTTGACCACGCCAATTCTCTACTGGCTGAAGCTCTCATTACTTTAAAATTGGTTCGCTCATTCTCTTTCTATTCCTTCCTTGTTGATCTTTTGCTTTTTTTCTATTTCACTTTGCTTTGTGATTATTTATTGCCGCTTAGCTCCTCTGCCTTATCTTCCAACCTTGTCTTGAGGTCGTTTGTTAGTTCTGTTTGTTCTTGTTTGCTATATTGTTCTATAGCTCCTTCATTAGAAATTTCATTTTTTAGATATTCTACATAGTTTTTGTATTCTTGTATTTTATTAGCGTTGTTTGATTTATTGATTTTTTCTAATATAACTTGGTTTCCCTTTTGGGTTACATAGTTAATTACTGCGCTTCGCACCTTATGAGAAATTGTACTGTTTCGCTCATATGGTTTCGATCTTCTTTTGCTTTTGCTCGGTTTCATTTTTCCACCGCTACTGTCTCCCGTTCGACTTCCAACTCCAACTGCTTTTTGTTGGTGGTAAGTGAATTCGATTTCTGGCAGGTTTCTAAATTTTTCTTCGTCTATATCTATTTTTATTAGCTGGTTGTCTGTTTCATCTATTTCCATTGGGTCTTTTTGTTCCTCTTTTCCATAGTTATCGTCCATGCCTATTAGTCCGTTGGCTTTACTCTTTGGTTGCTGGATTTGCCTTGGCATTGCTTTTATTTGTCTTTCTAGTTGGTTTAGTTGTGTTTGGACTGATTGGAGTTGGAAAAAAATTGCCTGTATCTCATTAGTCAGCTCATCCTTCTTGGTCAACTCTTTTTCGTTCTGTTCCTCCCGGTTTTGTTGTTCATTCCAGAATTGGCTTATATTTTTTTTGACCAAACTTTCCATTTCCTCCCAAAACTGCTTGATCTCGCTTTCGAGGTTTGATATTGAAGTCGTGAGTCCTTGCACTTTGTTTCGCATCGTTTCATTTTGTTGTCGGAGTTGATATAGTTTATCCTCTTCGTCCGCTTTTTCATTCCCGGTTGCTATATCGTTTATTTCCTTTACGCTTGTCTTAGTTTTATCTAATCGTTTTTTTATCACCTCCGTTTTGTTTTCTTGATCTTTGAGGGAATCACTTATTTCTTGTGTTCGTTTCTTCAGATTATTTATATTACTTATCCGTTCTTTTTTATGGTTTTTTACTGTCTTTTTGGCTGCGTCATCGCATTTTACTATTAGGTCGTTCCCATTTTGTTCCATTGTCGCCGTTCCCTTTTGCTGGGAGGCGGTAAGTATGACGGGGTCGGGGTAGGATATTATTTGTTCCGTCCCCCTATAACTACGCCAACGCATTTCTCCTTGCACCACCCATCTTCCCTGGTGAACGGGATTTTCATATAAGACTCCACTCTTCATTTCTCCATATCCCGGTAATATTTTTTTTGGGTCTTCTTCGTAGTTGAAGTTGGTTTGTGTTGGTTGATCGTGTGTGAATTCTTTATCAAGTATTGGCTGTTTATCTTTTTTCCAGTTTTCTTCTTTGCTTCCATCCGCGCCTAGTTTCTTTAGACGCATTGTATATATTTCTACCTTAAACTCTGCTGGTAATATATTCTGGACATTATTTGCCTTGGCATTTTTTGCCCCGGGATATTTCCCCCAATTTTGGGGTTCTATCGTGTAAGAAACGACCTTGTTATTTCCGAGGACTTCTTGCTTTAGTTTGTGTTCTATTTCGGTCTCCATTTTTTTGTTAAATGGCACCGATATTGGAACTAAATTTTTATCCTCTCCTGGTCCATGAAGTTTCGCATTTAGCATATGACCACGCACATAGGGCGCCCATTTCCGCAGTTCGGTCATCAATTCGGTCTTCGGCTGCTGCACACCTGAACCAACCGTTTTCCCGGGATTAGAACTTAATGGTTGAGCTTTCAGTGATTTGGTTACGTATTCGCTGATCTTGTTGTTATAACTGATTTTTATTGTCTCGAACGATACTAAAGATGGAGGTCTTCTAACATTATAATTTTTGGATAAATAATTGGCTAGTTCTTGCAGTTTGCTGGCTATTTCTTTTCCCCTTTCCTGGCTTATATTCTTTTTTATTTCTTGTCTTATGTGATTAACGATTTTTTTTACTGTTTGGTCACTGCTAATACTTTGTTGGGTGTTCAGGAAGTCTAAAAATGGAATTGGCTCAGGATTGAGCATGAGATGCGCTTGCTCTCCTTCTCCTGTAAAGAATAGGCGTTTCTGCTCCATTTCTCCATCCCCATCCACATCCATTAAAAACTTGGTGCTGATATCTGTTAGCCTCACATTTTTCTTATGAGAAGTTTCCTGTTGCGACTCAGCTTCCTGTTCTTGTGGAGAATTCCCTTCCTGTATCACCCCTTCGCCCGCATCTGACTTGAGTCTCACCTCCTCCTCTTGCATCTGCACAGGCGTCTGTTCCAAATTGCCAAACAGACTCCGCCGAATCTTATTCCGTACTTCCCGACTGGGAACCCCATACCCCTGGGATTGACTCAACCCAGTCTCCGCCTTCCCCTGAATCTCCCCAC
>NZ_JAVJTO010000045.1:0-20116 GCF_040220235.1 Coleofasciculus sp. B1-GNL1-01 | reverse complement strand
CCTTATCCCAGTATACTCCATTAATTAGCTACCATCAGGACGGTTTCTAAGACTCGCAGCTAAAGCTGCTATGCTGGACGCTTCGCTCGGTTTCATCCCTCGGTTAAAACACGAGGGCTTTCACCATCGCTATCATGTAAGGTAGTGCTGGTCAAGTGCTACGGGGCTGTATAACGCTTCGCCGTTTGCCCCCATTCGACTTTTGATCAATCCATGCAATTTCAACGTTTCTAATGCCCGATACACCGTTGCCAACCCGATCGCCTGTCGTTCACGCAGCAGGCTATACAACTCCTGGGCTGAGCGGGCATCCGCTTGGCTTAGCAGGACATCCAGCACCGCTTGCTGATTGCGAGTCAGACGAGGCGAATAGGTTGCACTTTCTTGAGATGATGAGTCACTTTTCACGGCGGGTGCTGTAGAATAGGCGAATGATAACCATTCTCATTCTACTATGAGCCTGACTGAAGCCTCAACGCTTGCACCTCAAACTCCACAGGCAGCAATCGAACCCTCTGATTCTGATCGTCAAGCCAACTCTACGGTGCCAGCCATCATACACCGTCCTCGGCGCTTGCGGCGAAGTGAAACCCTGCGTCGGATGGTGCGGGAGAATGTTCTGCGGGTCGAAGATTTGATCTATCCCTTGTTTGTGATGGAAGGAGAGGGGCAGCGGGAAGAAGTACCATCGATGCCCGGTTGCTACCGCTACACGCTGGATCTGCGACTTGATGAGGTGAAGCAGGCGTATGAGTTGGGGATTGGGGCGATCGCCCCTAGCATTGTCGCCGCTCAACTTGCGATTTTTCGGCTGACCATTCTTATCCCCAAAGCTCACGTTTTGGCTCCCTGAACCATGACCCAAATTCTTGACTCCATTTCTTAGGGGTATATAAAATGACATCTTCATTATCCGAACTGTCTTTCTCAAACCTTAAAAGATTGTTGTTTATCCGACACTGCCATTCATCACTACCAGCAACAAATTAAAGAATCATTAGAAGAAGACTTAGAGGAAGTATGAAACTCGCTGTTATCTCTTGCATTCACGGTAATTACGAAGCCTTAGATGCCGTTTTATTAGATATTGATCGCCAAAATGCTGACAAAATTTTTTGCGTGGGTGACTTAGTAGGTTATAGTCCCTATCCTAATGCCGTAGTCGAACAAATTCGCTCGTTGGATATTCCCACTTGCCAAGGATGTTGGGATGAAGATGTTGTCGAAGGACTCAATGCCTGCGAATGTTCCTATCCTTCAGTATTAGCCGAAAAACGGGGTCGTCTTGCCCATGAATGGACTAACCAGGAAATTCACCCGGAAACACGAGAATTTTTGGAACAATTGCCTCATAGCTTAAAAGACGGAAACCTCTGTTTTGTTCACGGTAGTCCTCAGAGCAACCACGAGTATTTGTTACCGACCTTAGATGCTTTTCTCGCCTCAGAACGAGTATTATCTGTAGATGCAGATATCCTCTTTTGCGGACATACTCATGTACCTTATATTCGTACTCTGGAGGCAGGGCAACTACAAGTCAAGATTAGGGCAGAGGGACAACAACAACAGCAAACGTTTAATGCTCCCCTCAAACGTATTGTTAATGTAGGTTCCGTCGGAGAACCCCGTCACGGACGCCCCAATGCGACTTATGTTATTTACGACACCGACACCGATCAGGTAACACTTAGAGAGGTTGAGTACGACTACCAAAAAACCTGTGCTGCCATTATGGCTAAAGGTTTACCTCCTATCTTTGCGTGGCGGTTGGCGCGAGGGCTGGAGTATGCCGAAAAAGCCGATGACCCAACTCACATTTGTACGCGATAACTATTAATTGTGGTGTTCCCATATTTAGCATGAAAAACCCCATTTTTAGGCGTAAGACTCTCCCTGAGCTGCACACACAACAAAGAATCAAATCATACTTATCCGTTGGAGTAGCAGTAGCAAGCTTATTTCTTGGGTTACCAACCAAAGCTGCTACCTTGGGTGGCTTTACCTTGAGTAATGATGCAACTGTAGTTGCCAAATGGAACAATGTCACTCTACAAGCAATCAGCAATACAAATCTTGGACCCACGCCAGTATCGCGGGTTCTCGGCATTGTACATACCAGCATCTTCGATGCCTGGGCTGCCTACGACCCAATAGCAATCGGCACTCAATTGGGAGATAATCTCCAAGTCTCTGAGGAGTTCATTACCGATGAGAACAAAAGCGAGGCTATCAGCTATGCTGCTTACACCACACTGGTAGACCTATTCCCGTCTCAGGTTTCTTTATTTGATGACCTGATGACTAGCCTGGATTACACTTACACCCCAACCATCGACATCAGTACGGCGGCTGGAATTGGTAACGTCGTTGCCCAGGCTTTACTTAATTTCCGGCACAACGATGGTTCAAACCAATTAAACGGTTACGCTGACACCACTGGCTATGTGCCAGTCAACACCTGGGATACAGTTAACGATCCGAATCGCTGGCAACCGTTGAACGTCAACAATGGCGTTACTGTTCAAAAGTTCCTCACACCCCACTGGGGAGAGGTGTTCCCCTTTGCCCTGACATCTGGTGATCAATTCTTACCTCCCCCCCCGGCGCAGTTTGGCACTCAGGAGTACATTGATCAGGCTTTGCAACTCATTGAGTACAGTGCCGAACTCACGGACGAGCAAAAAGTAATCGCTGAGTACTGGGCAGACGGTCCGGCAACTGTACTGCCACCCGGTCACTGGAACCTTTTTGGCGAGTATATCTCTCAGAGAGATATCCACACCCTTGACGATGATGTAAAGATGTTCTTTGCCTTAGGCAACGCTGTCTTCGACGCTGGGATTGCGGCTTGGGATGCCAAACGATTCTATGATTACGTCCGTCCGGTGACAGCCATCCGATATCTGGCACAGAACCATCTATTACCTGATAATCACCCCTATGTCCGCACCAATCCAGACACGGGCGTTCAAGAAATCTACGCTTGGGCGGGTTCTAATCAAGGCTCCCAGTGGATGGATGGTTCAACCTGGCTGCCTTACCAGAAGATTAGCTTTGTCACGCCTCCTTTTGCCGAATATGTATCGGGACACAGTACTTTCAGCGCCGCTAGTGCCGAGATTCTGAAACGGTTTACAGGGAATGATTACTTCGGCGCTTGCCATATCCAACCAGCCAATAGCTCTGCCTTTGAAACGGGTACACCAGCAACTGACGTACTGCTTTGCTGGACTACCTTTTCAGAAGCTGCTGATGAAGCCGGAATTTCTCGGTTATATGGTGGTATCCACTTTCTCGATGGAGATCTAAATGGAAGGGTTTTGGGGCGAACCATCGGAGGGCAGGTTTGGGAGAAGACGCAATACTACATCAATGGTCGGCAGTCAGTGCCTGAACCTGATTCTGCAATAAGCCTATTAGCGTTTGGTGCAATAGGTGTCGCTTCACTATTGAAACGTAAGTAGTGTATAGGTTTTGCGTAAGTTCTGACTCGAATAGAGCTTGATACTTGACGGCTAACGAATAACCAATGAAAAACTGGGCAATATTAAGTGGAATTGAAGGGAATATCGCGGCTTATGAAGCGGTACTTACGGATATCAAACGTCAGAAACGGTGGGTGGAGGATATCTATATCTTGGGGGATTTTATTAGTCCTAGACCAGAAAGCGAGCGGGTAGTACAGCGGATTCGTTTTCCTAAATCAAATGAACTGATTCCCAATGTTTGTACAGGATGGTGGGAGGAACAATGTTTGATTCTTTATGGATTGGGGACTACAGGCGAACCGACTCAATTGATCGAATACTATGGTGCTGATACCGTTCAAGAACTTTGGAATAGCGTTTCTCGTCAAACTGTTGAATGGATTCGTTCTCTAGATTTTGGCTTCTTTGAACTCGATTGCTTGCTGATTCATGGTAGTAGTGTGAGTGTGGATGATAAACTGACTCCTCAGACACCCCCCTGGCAATTGTGCGATCGCTTAATGCGTATAGGTGCGAATAACCTATTTTGCGGTCGGTCTGGTTTAACGTTTGAGTACGAACTGCAAGAGGGTTCCGTCTCCTCCCAAGTAACCACTCTTGATGGTCAACAGCCAGTTCAGACAGCGACAGTATCTCCTCGGCGAGTAATTGGGGTGGGTAATGTGGGACGAGAACCCGGAAAAGCTACTTATACGCTTTATGACCCAGAGACAAACTGCGTGGAATTTCGGACGGTGCGTTATGGGATAGGGAAGGGATTTCAAACCTATTAATTTTTGTTTCTAGGGCGATCGCTTCACCTGATTCTATCTAGGGATAATGCCATAAAATTTTTCATTCAATGACTTGTAAAACGTCTATGAAATCTCCAGTTATTGTTCGACAGCATAGTATAGAAGACTGCGGCGCAGCTTGTTTGGCATCCGTTGCCAAACATTATGGGCAAATTTTTAGTATTACTCGCACTCGTGAAGCGACGGGAACCGGTCAACTTGGCACAACGATGCTTAACCTTAAGCAAGGAGCAAAAGTACTTGGCTTCAATGCACGCGGCGTGAAAGTTCCCTTAGAATTAGTTGATAAAAATAGCCTGCCTCTACCTGGAATCATTCACTGGAAGGGTAATCACTGGGTCATTTTGTATGGGCGACGAGGCAGAAAGTATATTATTGCTGATCCAGCAGCGGGAATTCGCACCCTATCTAGAGAAGAACTGGTTTCAGGCTGGAGTAATAACGCCATGCTGTTACTCGAACCACGTCCTGAATTTTACCAAGTTCCAGACGATCGAAATAAGGTTAGCAGTTTGTGGCGGTTGGTGGGACGAATCTGGAACTATCGCCCCCTTCTGACTGAAGCGTTGCTGCTGAACCTAGTCATTGGTTTGCTATCCCTAACGTCTCCCTTTTTTATCCAAATTCTCACCGATGAGGTACTAATCCGACGGGATACGGACTTATTAACGGGGATTGCGATCGCTGTATTCGTGATGAACTTAATGGCTATGGGGCTAAGATTCTTGCAATCTAACCTAATTGCTCACTTTGCCCAACGCCTAGAGTTAGATTTAATCCTAGAATTTGGTAGAGCAATTCTAAGTTTACCCCTCTCCTACTACGAATCCCGACGCAGTGGGGAAATTAGTAGCCGCTTGCGGGATATTCAAGATATAAATATGTTGATTTCTCAGGTGGGTATCACCTTACCCAGTCAAATTTTCATTGCCGCCTTTTCTCTAGGGTTTATGATTTTCTACAGTGGGGTACTCACCCTTGTTTCTTTGGGAGTTGCTGGCTTGATGATTTTTTCGACTCTGGTGTTGTTCCCACTCATTCGCAATAAAATGCGTCGGTTGTTGGTTTTATCCTCTGAAAATCAAGGAATTTTAGTCGAAACCTTTAAAGGGGCGATCGCCCTCAAAAGCACCAACTCTGCTCCGTCTTTTTGGGAAGAATTTCAGCGGCGCTATGGGGAACAAGCCTACCTGAGCTTCCGAGCAATGCAAATGGCAATTGTTAGCACGACCTTATCCGGTTTTCTCTACAGAAATGGTAGTATTCTATTACTCTGGTTTGGTAGTACACTGGTTATTCGTCAAGGATTAAGTATCGGGCAATTGTTAGCGTTTAATAGCCTCAGTGCAAATTTCTTTACCTTAATCATTAACATCTTGAGCTTTATCAATCCCTTCATCCGCGCTCAACTCGCGACTCAACGACTTACTGAAGTGATTGATGCGACTCCAGAAGTTCAAGATGATCGTCAAAAAGCCTGGGCAACCCTTCCGGATAATACAGAGATTACTTGTACAACTCTCAATTTTCACCATCCTGGTCGAGTGGACTTACTGAAAGACTTCTCTCTCACAATTTCAGGTGGGAAAGTCATTGCCATTATTGGTGAATCCGGTTGTGGGAAAAGCACTTTGGCAAAACTGATGTCCGGGTTATACAAGCCCCAATCCGGTAATATCCGCTATAGCATTTATAACCAAGACGACCTCTCTCTAGACTGCCTGCGAAAACAGGTTGTTTTAGTGTCCCAAGATGCTCATTTTTGGAGTCGTACCATTATTGATAACTTGCGGTTAGCTGCACCCGATGCAACTTTTGAGAATATTGTTAAAGCCTGTCAGATTGCTAAAGCTGATGAATTTATCAGTAAATTACCCGATAAATATCAAACAGTCCTCGGTGAATTTGGTGCTAATCTGTCAGGTGGACAAAAGCAACGCTTGGCGATAGCGAGAGGAATTATTACTGATCCACCTATTTTAATTTTAGATGAATCGACATCAGCTCTCGATCCTGTAAATGAAACCCAAGTATTAGATAATTTACTGTTCCATCGCCAAGGAAAAACAACGATTCTGATTAGCCATCGCCCTAGAGTAATTCAGCGAGCAGATTGGATTATTTTGTTAGAAAATGGTCAGGCTAAGTTTCAAGGCATTCAGTCAGATTTATTGTCTCAACCCGGAAATAGTTTGGAGATCATGAATTATTCAGTTTAATATAAAAGGGAGATGGGGAACTGGGATGGAGTGTAAATTAAGATTAAAAATAAACGTTGAGAATCAATTAATGATTGACTTTGTTTCCAATTATAGTAGAAACGTAGCATGCTACGTCTCTACATTTTCCTATTCCCTATTCCTTCACGTAGCGCCATAGCAAAAAAAATGAACATTAACGAAACATCTTTACCGCTTGTCAAAAGCGACGAATTCCTACCCCCAATCAGTCGTTGGACAACCTTAGGTGGACTGTTTTTAGTTGGGACATTTGGCGTAGCTATTGCTCTCGCCGCTTTGACAGAGTACAAAATTACGGTTAAAGCCCCGGCTACCATTCGTCCTGCTGGTGAACTGCGTCTCGTGCAAACAGCAACAGAGGGAACCGTCGAACGCATTGAAGTGAACGAAAATCAACCCGTCAACCAAGGGGATATTATTGCCACTATAGACGATTCCCGCCTGCAAACCCAAAAAAGCCAACTGCAAAGTAATATTAAACAAAATCAACAACAACTGGCTCAAATTGACGCCCAGATTATCGCTCTCGATAGACAGATTACCGCAGAACGCGATCGCACCAACCGCACCATTACCTCCGCGCAAGCTGAACTCAGCCGTACTCAACGGGACTATCGAGATAGAAAAATTACCACTCAAAGCCAAGTTCAAGAAGCCGAAGCTAATTTAAAACAAGCTCAAGAGGAATTACAACGAACTCAGGCTCTTCTTAAATCAGCCGAAGCCAACTTAAAATCAACCGAAGCCGCATTAAATGCAGCCATAGCAAGGCGCAATCGCTATAAACCCATTGCCGAAACTGGCGCTCTTTCTCAGGATCAATTCCAAGAAGCCCAACTTGCCGTTGAACAACAAGAACAAGCTCTAGAGGCGCAAAAAGCTACCGTCGAGGCGCAAAAACAAGACATCCAACGGCTTTCATCAGCCGTCGATGCTGCCCAAGCTAGACGTCAAGGGGCATTAGCTACCCTCAATCCCAGTGATGCAGGTGTAGCAATCGCTAAGGAGAAAATCGCCCAAGAACGGGCTACTGGGGAAGCCAGCCTATCCCGATTAAACCAAGAACGAGAGCAGCTCATCCAACGTCGGGTTGAAATTCAGAACCAACTCAACCGGGATACACAAGAACTCCAACAAATTGAAACCGAACTGACTGGTACTGTGATTCGCGCTTCGGCATCTGGCATTATCCAGCAACTCAATCTCCGCAACACCGGACAAGTGGTCAATTCGGGAGAAGCGATCGCCCAAATTGCCCCCAGTGAAGCGCCGTTAGTGATCAAAACCTCCGTACCCTCTCAAGATATCGGCAAAGTGGAAACAGATCAACGGGTGCAAATGCGAGTCTCTGCCTGCCCCTACCCCGACTACGGCACGCTTCCAGGTACAGTTAGCACCATTTCTCCAGACGCGATCGCACCTCAAGGTAATGGTGTCAGTGCATCTCCAGGCAGTGGTGCTAGTGCTGTTGCTGGCATCTACGAAGTGACGATTCAGCCAGAAACCCTATCTCTAATTGCTGGTGAACGCCAATGTACCATCCAATCCGGCATGGAAGGTAGAGCTGACATCATTTCTAGAGAAGAGACAGTTCTTACCTTTATTCTCAGAAAGGCAAGGCTGCTCACTGATTTATAGCTCACATTCCGCCCTTAAAATACTCACTTTACTGAGGATTGATACAGAAATGCCTGATTTGGGTCAGATTTGGCGAAAATATTTGCGCCGCTTCGCCGTTACCGATGTTTTAGCAGGAGACGGAACCCAAGTGACGTTCCCGTCAGTCTTTAGCCCAACGGGAACCATAACTCGTGAAAGTCCTGAACAAAATACGGTTTTTGCCATTAGACTTAGCTCGGCTGGAGTGTCTTGCCTATATAGAATTGGGATTTCATCTAGATTTAGAGTCCCTCGAGCCAGTGTTGTCCGTATTAGATCACCTCAGCTATCGTCGCGTTGCCGTGATGCCACCCAATGTTCAGGATACCGGATGGCACGTTTGGGCAGACCAAGTCGTGCCAGGGGTGACAATTGCCACCCCAGAGGGAAATCCTGAGCTTTGGCGTGCGCCGATTAGCGGTCAAGTGCTTGATCCAGCTAGTCTGGATGTCTTTTGGGCGGAGTTAACCCAGGGAGCCTATGGCAATGTGAATCGAGCCAAGGGAATTTTTGACCTAGCCGATGGACGCGCCTTTTATTTTGATTTTGTCGCGGGGATAAATAGTACCTACACCGAGTTAGCGCTTCCGCGTTGGCTTGAAGGTCGTCCCCAGCGCTTCAGTGGGATTGAAGTGGTGGGTGTGGCGTTGGATAAGAGCGCGATCGCCCAAACACTGAAAGATTGCTGTTTATCGGATGTAGCTGTTCATCATTACCAACAACAAATCAAAGAATCGTTAGACCCAGACGAAGAAAAAGCATGAAACTTGCTGTTATCTCCTGCATTCACGGAAACTACCCAGCCTTAGATGCCGTTTTATTAGATATTGATCGCCAAAACGCTGACAAAATCGTTTGTGTTGGCGACTTAGTGGGTTATGGACCCCATCCCAATGCTGTAGTCGAACAAATTCGCTCTCTCGATATTCCCACCTGTCAGGGATGTTGGGATGAAGATGTTGATGAACTACCCAGCCCTACTTCGTTGAGGTCTGGGTTTCTACAACCAGACCAGTAGGGCTATGTTTCTGACGCTTCATCTGTCCTAGTTGCTTCATGCTTCCCGTCTGTTTACGCTCACGGGTTTCTGAAGTAGAGCTAGAGACTTGACTCGTCTACGAGGCTCGTTCCAAACCCCGGTAGAATTCCTAACGCCCACAAAAGCATTACTAAGGCAGCGGCTAAATCCCTGTCTATGGTAAATCCGCATTTATGGCAATGATGAACTCTTTCGTCTAAGGTCTTTTTCTGCTGATTTCCACAGTTAGGACAAGTCTGAGATGGTTTCACTTTGCGAGTAGGAACCTCGACAAAAACCCCACCAACGTCTTTTACCTTGTATTCAATTGCTGACCTTAGCATTCCCATTCCCACATCTAAGATGGATTTGTTTAGTCCAGCTTTTTGCTTTTTGCGCTTACCTTTTTTAGCTTGGCGGGTCATCTTAGAGACTTCTAGTTTTTCTGTAGCAACGAAGCTATTACAGCGTACAATATCTGTTGCTACTTGGTGTACCCAGTTTTGGCGTTGATTAGCTACCTTGCGAGTTACTTTGCTAATTTTTGCTTGGGTCTTTTTCCACCGACTAGAGCCTTTCTGTTTCTTCTTTCTATTGGGCGCTTTCTTACGACGCTTTCCCTTGGATAGATGTTTAATCTTAGCTTCAGCTTTTCGCAAAAACTTAGGAGCCTCGATAAAAGAGTGATTTTCTCCATCGGTTATGGCTAATGCTGACTTGCACCCAAAGTCAATGCCAACTGAGCCAAAATCTGTTGGTCTTGTTGCTGCCTGCAACTCAGTTAGGTTAACGGTTATACTGGCATACCATTTTCTATTGCGGTAAACGATAGTACAAGTTGTCGGAGTTCCCCAATTCCGGGCTTTACCGCGCATCTGAATTGAGCCAATTTTAGCCAACTCTAGATAGCCATTGTCGCCCGTTGTGTGTACTTTCCAACCCGTTTTACTCGGATACGTCCAGCCAGAATAATGTTTTATTGACTTGTATTTAGGACGTTTAGCTAACCCCTTAAACCAGCGATTAAATGCGTAATCAACACGTTTTAATGTGGCTTGTAGAGTCATACAGTTGCACTCTTTGTATTCTGTCCAAACTTCCTTAAAAGCCGGCAAAGAGTTTTGTTGTTCAAAATAGTTAACCCGATGGTTAAACTTTTGGTACTGAGTGAACCGATTACAAACAGCAGCGTTGTACAAGTCCTTGTGCAACTTACGGTGATACCGCAATGCTGAAGATTGCTTTCTATTGGGGTATAGCCGAAAAGTTACACGTCTTGTTGGCATTGCCGCTTCCTCCTGTTAAAATCAATCTAACACACTCAGGTGGTCATGTACATCTATTGGTAGACTTTCATCCAGACAACAATTTATCATCTCTGATTGGTAGCCTAAAGTCTGCCTAAGCGTCGAATTATCAGAAAAGACTTTGCTGTGGAACTGTCAAAGACTTATACTAAGTCAGCATTTTGGTCAGGCTCTTACTATGTTGCTTCCACTGGTGGCGCTCCCATTGAAAGAGTTAAGGCTTACATCAAATCCCAAGAAACACCTCAAGATTAACCCTCTCGCAAGTCGAAGGGTTGATTGCCTCCGTTCCTCCGGCAATCCGCTATCCCTCCCCACCCTATTTCATTGAGGGTGGGGACTCCCGCGATGCGTTGAAAAGATTCAGTACGTGGCTGCAAAGTCAGGAAAGGTCTTGTTCAAGGTGAACCCACGGGACACGTCCAGAGAGTGCAGTGCCTGTGGTCATATCGATAAAGCCAACCGGGATAGAGAACGGTTTATCTGTACCGAGTGTGGACATTTCGACCATGCGGAGTGCGATTCGTTCTGGAGAAACCCAGTAATGGGAGGATTCCAGGCTTCTGTAGGGTAATCGATTAAGGTTGAGTTCGCACTTAAATCCCTTACAGATGACAACTTAATAACCATGTGGGTGAGGGTGAGTATCCTAGAACCCCCAAATCCCACCCTCCAAGCGCAGGAGTGAAAGCACTTCCCTTACGGTAGCGACTAGCCATCAATCCGTAAAGCAGGGATGAAAGACGGCACTGTAGGGAGCCTTACCCGACAACCGTTGAGCAAGTACCCATGAATAACGTAAGTGAAGATGTGTTTACCCATCAAAAGGGCGAACCAGCGAAATAAGGTCTGATACGCTGGGAGTCCCAAAAGGGCAAGGTCAGGGAGTCAGAAGGGTCCGCACTATCTGATAAGCGTTTCCCTAAAACCTGGTGGAGAGCATCGTTCTCAAAGGTACAACCAATGGTTATTAGGAACGAAGTAACCACCCGTATGCTCTCTAGGAGGGTCGATTCTTAGAGTAGGTGCTAACTGGATGCTACGGGTCGGAGAGATTGAGTCAGAAGCGAATGCCTTGAGTAACTCCAAGGATATGCTGACGGACTCACGGTAATACGGAAGATAAAGCCAAAAGTAGTAGTAAATAAGTCATGAACACGGAAACACCGATGTATGAATGGAACCAGATTCCCTGGCGCAAGCTAGAGAAAAATGTGTTCAAGCTACAAAAACGGATTTATCAAGCCTCTAGTCGTGGAGATGTCAAATTAGTTCGCTCCCTCCAAAAGTTACTGATGAATTCCTGGGCGGCAAAATGTCTAGCGGTGCGTAAGGTTTCCCAAGACAACCAAGGTAAAAAGACGGCAGGTGTGGATGGCGTAAAATCGTTGACCCCTCTTCAACGTCTAACCCTGGTAAACAACTTAAAATTGGGGACTAAGGTCAAACCAACCAGGAGAGTATGGATACCCAAACCTGGAACGGAGGAGAAAAGACCTCTAGGAATACCTACCATGAAAGACCGCGCATTGCAGGCGCTAGTCAAAATGGCATTAGAGCCAGAATGGGAAGCGCATTTTGAACCTAACTCATACGGGTTCAGACCAGGAAGGTCAACTCAAGATGCGATTAAAGCAATATTCGGCGCAATCAGATATAAAGCCAAATATGTGCTGGATGCTGATATAGCCAAATGTTTTGACCGTATCGACCATGAAGCACTGCTCAAAAAACTAAATACAACCCCCACCATACGCCGACAAATCCGAGCTTGGTTAAAAGCGGGGGTGATGGATAATATGCAGCACTTCGAGACATCCGAGGGAACGCCACAGGGCGGGGTCATTTCTCCGTTACTAGCAAACATAGCCCTCCACGGGATGGAATGGCGGATAAAAGACTACGCGGCAACCTGTGACCTAAAAAGGTCAGATGGAAGATATCAACTTCCCAAACGGGATAAACGTAATTCAGTCTCAATAATACGCTATGCCGATGACTTTGTAATCCTCCACAAAGACTTAACTGTTGTCCAAGGATGCCGGGAGATAATCTCTGAATGGTTAAAAGACATAGGCTTGGAATTGAAACCTAGTAAAACCAGATTAGTACATACTCTCTATGAATATGAGAAACAAAAACCAGGATTTGATTTCCTAGGATTCCATATTCAACAGTTTCCGGTAGGAAAATACACAACCGGAAAAAACTCTAAAGGAATACCGCTAGGTTTTAAGTCCATCATCACCCCAAGTAGAGAAAAGTGTAAGAAGCATTACCAAAACATAAAGGAAGTAGTAAAAACCCATAAAGGAACCTCACAAAAGAGGCTGATAGAAAGACTCAATCCTATCATTCGAGGATGGACGAATTACTACTCAAGGGTTAATAGCAAGAAGGCATTCTCTAAAATGGATGACCGAGTTTACGCCTTACTTGAATCATGGGCAAAACACCGTCATAGAAATAAAGGCAATAAGTGGCTAGCCAAGAGATATTGGAAAACAATTGGCGGTGATAACTGGGTCTTCGCAACCAGGGAAGGGAAAAATCCCATCCGGTTACTTAAGCATAGTGCCACTAAAATACAAGACTATGTAAAAGTTAAAGGCGATGCGTCACCATACGACGGTAACCTGGTTTACTGGAGTACAAGAATGGGGAAAAATCCTGAGATGCCCAAGCGAACAGCATCGCTGCTCAAACAGCAAAAAGGGAAATGTACCCACTGTGAACTCTATTTTAAAGATGGAGATGTAATTGAACTAGACCATATCATCCCCAAATCAAAAGGTGGAAGGGATGAATATAAGAACTGGCAACTTCTCCATCGACACTGCCACGATACAAAGACTGCCTTAGATGGCAGTTATGGCGCAAAATCCGGCTGCAATAGAGTCGAGCCTAAGCCGCCAGTCAACACAGAATGGTTCTGGATTGACGACATGCTGGTAACGAGGTATGTATGACAAACACCGTATTACTGAGGAGCCGTGTGACGCGAAAGTGTCAAGCACGGTTTTGGAGAGCGGCGGCTCTCGTGAGGGAGTCGCCGACTTTAATCAAGCAGGCGGCACGAAACATTAAGCACAAAGCCGTTATTGAATATGGCTTGAAATTAGTTAAGGTACGCCGGGACTCGGCGGAACCCAAGCAGTTAACTCTGTTTGAAACGCCCAGCACTGAATTAACAGTGCCTAAAAGGAGAAAACACGACACCCGCAAGGGTAAACGTCGTGTGCCTGGGAACCTGGGGAGACAAAAAAGACATAATGGTGATATAGTGAAAATCAACCTTCGGTTCTAACGGGGATCAGCCGTTAGAAGTAATGGGGAAAGTTCGGTGCAAATCCGACGCTGTCCCGCAGCTGTAATGAGATTGAGGTCTCTGAGTCAGAATGCCCGCCGAATGTCAAGAAATTTTAGTCAAATCATTTCATCCATCTGCGAGGTACAGATGTATACAATCATGAATAGTCTCATCCCGCGATTTTACGCTCTGATCGTGCCAGAAATACGCTACAGATGCTAACTGGCATTACTCGATTGGTTTGGCAATTTATCCATCCAAGGCAGTGCTTCTGCTGTCCGGAAATATAGCATTACTATATCCAATGCTTTCCCGCCTAGGTCAGAATCGCCTGAACCGTTGAACCGGATTTTCTGGCACAGATTCTGCCTTTGAGGAAATTGCACCAATTAAACACAACCTATAGCATTTCATCGCTCTAATGACTCCGGGAACACCGATTAATTGCCTGAGGCATTAGATAGCTTGAGTGCTGTTCCTTGATGGTGAAGTGCTACCCTTAGCGCTTGATCAAATCCGGGCTATTACACCTTAATTAAACCCAGAAAAACCATGTCCATTCAAACCGCAACAGTAGGCTATCCTCGCATCGGCAAAAACCGCGAAGTCAAAAAAGCCTTAGAAGCCTTCTGGAGTAACAAATTAGACGCAGAATCCTTATGGGAAACCGTGCGCCAGGTTGAAGAAACCAACTGGCAAACCCAACGTGAAGCAGGTATCGATCGCATTGGGATTGGTGACGCTACCCTCTATGACTCTGTACTCGATTGGTCCATTTATTTGGGATTGATTCCAGAACGATTTCGCCATCTATCCGGTTTAGAACAATACTTTGCCATGGCACGGGGGAAAGAAGGCATTCCCGCCCTGGAAATGACCAAGTGGTTTGATACGAATTACCACTACCTCGTGCCGGAAATTTCCGCCCCACTGCAACCGACAGATTTTAATCCGGTTTTGGCAACCGTTAAACGCGCCCAACAAATTTTGGGAAAACGGGCAACTCCGATTATTTTAGGACCGATGACACTCCTACGATTGAGTCGGTTAGATATGCCAATTGCGGAGATCATTCGTCCCCTGTGCGATCGCTATGTGAATCTGCTACAGGCACTCAAACCCTTGGGTATAGAGGAAGTCCAAATTCATGAACCTGCCCTGGTTTTGGGAAATACGGCTAAGTTTAAAGACGACTATGAATCAACTTACGCTTCATTGGCGCAGGTGGGTATACCGCTAGATTTGGTCACCTATTTTGATGACTTGGGTGAAAGTTATCCCTGGGTGATCCAATTACCCGTTGCCAGCATCAGTTTAGACTTTACCCGGGGGCGCAATCTAGACCAACTTAAACATCATGGGTTTCCCAGCGATAAACGCCTGGGTGTGGGTATTGTGGATGGACGAAACGTCTGGCAAATTCGACCCGATCGCCTTTTACCCATCCTAGACGAGATTAAACCGATTACCTCCAACCTATCCATTCAACCCTCCGCCTCCCTACAGTTTGTTCCCTACGATGCGACACGGGAAACCAAGTTACCCGAACCCCTACGAAATGTGCTGAGTTTTGCGGAACAAAAACTGCAAGAAGTGGTCATTTTGGCGCAAACCCTCCAAGGGGAAGACAGGCGATCGCAATTGCAGGATATTGCCACACGCCAAACAGTATTTGAGCAATTTAGTCCCCCCAATGTACAGGTTCAACAACAGCTTCAGTCATTGAATGTTGATGCCTTTGAGCGATTGCTCCCCTATACCCAACGACAGCCACTACAACTTCAACTTCCCCCATTTCCCACTACCACAATTGGCTCATTTCCGCAAACCTCACAGGTGCGGAAACTACGGCTGCAATGGAAGCGCGGCGAAATCACTCTGGCTGATTACCAAAAGGCAATTGATGCCGAAATTGCTCAGTGTATTCGCTATCAAGAAGAAGCCGGATTGGATGTGCTGGTACATGGTGAATTTGAACGCACTGATATGGTAGAGTTTTTTGGACAGCAACTCCAAGGTTTTGCCTTCACTCAACATGGATGGGTGCAAAGTTATGGCAGTCGCTATGTTCGTCCCCCAATTATTTATGGTGATGTCGTGCGTCAGATGCCGATGACGGTTCGTGAGTTTAACGTTGCCCAGTCATTAACGGAAAAACCGATTAAAGGGATGCTCACCGGACCCGTAACTATGATTAATTGGTCGTACCCCCGTACCGACATTTCCCGACAGGAACAGGCGTTTCAAATTGCCTTAGCCTTGCGGCAAGAAGTAGCGGATTTAGAAGCAGCGGGAGCGACGATTATTCAGATTGATGAACCGGCATTGCGAGAGGGTTTACCGCTGAAACCAGAACGGTGGCAGGATTATCTGTCTTGGGCAGTGGATGCGTTTCGTCTCAGTGCCGGAATTGCCAAACCCCAAACCCAAATTCATACTCATATGTGTTATTCCGAATTTGGGGATATTATTCAGCACATTCAGCGTCTGGATGCGGATGTTTTATCGATTGAAAATAGCCGCAGTAATAATGAAACCTTGTTTGAAATTACCAATGCTGGATATGCTCATCAGGTGGGGAATGGGATTTATGACATCCATAGTCCAGTAATTCCCACAACAGAACAGATGATGGAACAACTGCGGACAGGAGTGGCTAATTTGCCCGTTGAACAAATTTGGGTGAATCCCGACTGTGGCTTGAAAACTCGCCATTGGGACGAAGTGATTCCGGCGTTGAAAAATATGGTAGAAGCGGCAAAAATGCTGCGGGAGGAAACCCATGCGTCCGGAAAATAGTGTTTGGCAAGGTAATTTTTGCTATTGGCAAAATGAGTTTATTCATGCCAATTTGTTGGTGATTGGGTATTACGCTTGGAACGGTTATGTTGAATCGGGTCGCGGGATAGTTTGTGTGGATGTGCAGGATGCCGCGATCGCATCAAAGATAATCAGTCTGGATTGGATACCGTTCCGTGCTGAATTCATGGCTAAACCCCAGATAATGAGTCAAATGCAAGCACACAAATTTGAGGAAGGTGTCATTGACCAACTTATGCTATTGGTGGATCGGTATCACCCTGACGACGATGTAATCTTGCTACTCACGGCGCAGACTCAAACCGAAATTCATCTCTTGCATAACCTAAAAATTTCCCCTCCTGAATGTGACCGACAAGTTCGTCGGCGTTGGCATGAATTTCAGCCCTGTTTCCGGTAAGAATTGTTAAAATCTTGAGCATTTGTATGTCAAATATACCCCGTCCACGTTGGACAATTATTCTCGCGACTGGCGCGTTACACCTATTAGCTCTCTTGGCATTTTTGCCGAGTAATTTTAACTGGAGTGCTGTTGGTGTTGCCCTATTGTTGCACTGGATAACGATTGGACTCGGTATTTCGTTGGGTTTCCATCGTTTAGCCAGTCACCGTAGTTTTCAAGTGCCTCAATGGTTGGAATATTGTCTAATTTTCTGCGGTACGTTGGCGGGACAAGGAGCGGTTCTGGGTTGGGTTGGTTACCATCGAATTCATCATTTGCATAGTGATCAACCCCTTGATCCCCATGATTCGACTCAGGGATTGTGGTGGAGTCATATCAGTTGGTTGATGCATGAGGTGCCCGCAAAAACTGAATTGTCTCGGTTTACTCAAGATATTGCTGATGATCAATTTTATCGGTTCTGCCACCAGCACTATATTAGTTTGCAAGTAGGATTGGCGATTTTATTGTATGGGTTAGGAGGAATGCCGTTTGTGGTGTGGGGCATTTTTGTGCGCCTGTTTGTCGGATTTCATAGTACCTGTTGTGTGAATAGCGTATGCCACAAATTTGGTTATCGCAGCCACGCGACAGGCGATCGCTCCACGAATTGCTGGTGGGTGGCTTGGCTGACGTTTGGTGAAGGATGGCACAACAATCACCATGCTTGCCAATCTTCTGCACGGTACGGCGTATTGTGGTGGGAAATTGACCTGGTTTGGCTGATCATTCGTCTGTTGCGAAGACTGGGATTGGCGACTAAGGTCAGAGTTTTCTAAACCTACAGGATTAAGTGCTTGGGGAAGATGGAGAAGCAATTAGAACGTCTATTGTAGGGGTGTAGGGGCGGGTTTCACTACTATCGTTTTTTGTCCACCCTAACATCACTAAACCCGCCCCGACCTAACCATTCAATTATCACATAAGACGAATGACAAATGACAAATGACTGAAACAAACTCTCAAGATTGGCAGCACGATTTTATCGCCACTAACCTGTTGGTCATTGGTTATAACGCTTGGGTTGGCTACTTGAGTGGGGATCGTGGTGCTGTTGTCTGTAGTACCAATACTCCGACTGTTGGTGCCTTTGGAGAAACATTCCCAGCTCATTTTGTACCGCGCCGTCGTCTAGCTGCTTTTTTAAATGCATGGCTGGCGGCTCCTGATACGGTGCTACTGCAAAAACATTTCATGAATGGCTATATTCTGCAAGTGGTGGATCATTATAATCCTTACAAAGATGTTGTTTTGTTGCTGGAGTATGCCAATCAAGCAGCATTTTTTAACTTGACAAATTTACCCATTGCCCCACCAAAATGTTACGAAATTGTCTGTAGAGGATGGGCAGAATTCCAACCGGAGGACACCCAATCCAAAGAACGAAAAAGATGAGGCGACGGGTTAACCAAAAAAAGACGCGATCGCCCCGAATTATAGCAACCGCCATGGCTGTTAGGACACATCATTTATGTTCCAGACGTTGCATGCAACGTCTCTACAATGGTGCCGAACTATAACAGATGGGTATGATGACATGAGCATAGAGTGCGATCGCCCCTAATCATAGATTTGACCGTTTGTCTTTTGACAAAACACAAGACAAGCATGATCATCGATTCGGCATTTCTCAAACGTTGTGCCGCACCGAAGCAACTACATAAACATAATTAAACGGCTTGAGGTATAGACATTATGCAACAGGGCAGTCGCAGAGTAGGTAGAGGGGCGATCGCACTTTTAGGCGCAGTGCTGGTATTACCGTTAGCTACGCCATTACCGGGTTACGCCCAACCTAGGGAGATCACACCCAACACAGGGGAGGAAATGACCGCCGCTAACCAGCAGAACATTATTGTGCATCTTCAACACAGCACCGATGATCTTCATGCTGTTTTTATGGCGCTGAAGCTGGGAGGCAATATGCAAAGGAAAGGGGCGCAGGTTACACTGGTGCTAACCCTGGAAGGCGTGCGACTGGCAGATGCTCGACAACCCTTAGATCTGCGTTGGGGAAACGGTACTATGACTGTATCTGAACTCTATGAGGATTTTGTGACAGCAGGTGGCAAGATTATCGTCTGTCCGGTTTGTGCTAGCGCCGTCGGGATTGATCAAAATTCTCTGCGTCCTGGAAGCCAACTTGCCTTGGAGAATGATGAAATCCCTAACTTAATTTTAGCGGCTGACAAAGTGCTGGATTTCTAACGCTCAAAAGTCAATAAGGCACGCTAATTAAGGCTGGTGGGCAATGCCCACCCTACGGTATATCAAGGTTTTGATGCTTCCAAAATGCTTATTCATTATACCGAGAAGGTTTACCAGTGGTGAGGATGAGATTTCGATGCGATCGCACAATCCTCCCTTCTCGTTCCAACCGATTGATCAGGCGAGTTGCGGTTACCCGAGTAATCCCAATCGTCTCGGAAATATCCTGATGAGTCAGGTGAAAGTTCAGCAATTTACCCTGAGGAACTGTTTGTCCAAATTGACAGGATAGCCATTCTAACAGATGCACCAGGCGAGCATAGGCAGAGTGCTGATGTAAAATACTCAATAGTTCTTCGCTTTTGCAAGCATGAATCAGTAACGCCTCTGGTAACGATTGACTCTCTAAAGGGATTTGACTTGCCTGTACTCGAGACAAACACACCACCTGGTAAGGCTTGATCCGAGATAACCGTCGTCCCACCACATCTCCCGGACCCCAAAAGCCGAGGGTAACCAGTTGACCCTCTTCATTCCAAGTTAGCGATCGCACGATACCTTGTTCAATTTCCCAAAGATAGTCTGAACCCAGAGGTAGCAAGTCTTTGCGATTAAACGCTTTTTGGGGATACACAACATGCAGACGGGTGGGAAATGTAGAGGGAGTTTTTGTGGATAAAGACATCGGTTTATTGATGGTTAATGGGCAAACATGTCGAGGTGTGATTAGTTGTCGTTTTGGCACAAAAACATGGGGAATGTACACCGTTAGATCGAGACGATGTCGCGATTGGTTCGTAGTCTAAACAGCCAATTGCCTCTTCCGATAA